>NZ_JBEPEQ010000027.1:0-53136 GCF_040300925.1 Micromonospora sp. NPDC000207 | reverse complement strand
GGCAACACATTGATGTACATCCCGTGCACCCGCTCCGCACCCCGCACCTCAGGCCGCGCATCACACACCAACCCCGACGAGAACGCCACCTCGTCAGTCAACTGACTCATCACCTTCAGATGAGCCGCGTGCAACACCGCCTTCACCGGTACGCCGACAGTCGCGGCCGTCGCCCGCAGCGCGTCGGTCAGGTCGGTGAGGTCCACCGTGTGGCGGTGCACCTGCCGGGAGTCCCGCCCGGGTGCGCCGGTGCCGGGGAGGGTGATCGGGGGTCGACCGGCCAGGACCGTACGCCAGTAGGCGACGTCGTCGGCCGAGTCGAGGGCGGCGCGTTCGGCGGCGACGAAGTCGGCGTACCGCAGTGGGGGCCTGTCGACGGGTGCGGGTGCCGCGCCGCGCCGACGACGGTGGTAGCCGTCGATCAGGTCGGCGAGGAGGAGGTTGAAGTCCCACCCGCCGGTGACCAGGTGGCTGACCGACACGGTGAGCCACCACGACTGGTCGTCGGCCTGGTGCACTGCCACCCGCAGCAGCGGCGGGGGTTGGGCCGGGTCGAAGGGGCGGTCCCGCTCGGCGGCGACGTACCCGGGGTGTCCGGCGGCGTCGGGGTGCACTGTCACCGGGACGTCGGCGGTGGCGTGCACCAGTTGCAGAGGCACCGACCAGCCGGTCAGGTCGACCGAGGTACGCAGGGTGTCGTGCCGGGCTACGAGGTCCGCCAGGGTCTCCCGCAGCGGCTCGACGGCGAACGGCAGGTCGTCGGGAACCCGCATGGTGTGCACGATGTGGTACGGCGTACCGGTCTCGTCCTTGGCGGCCTCCACCGCCATCCCGATCTGGGCCTGGGTGGCCGGGTAGGCGTCGGCGAGCCCGCCCGGCAGGCCCGCCCGGTCCGCCGGGTCGAGCAGGGCGAACGGCTCCACCGGGGTGAACACCTCGGCAGGCCCACCCTCGAACGAGGCGACCAGGTCCCGGACCGTCCGACGGGCGAACACGTCCCGCACCGACGTCGGATGACCCGCCGCACGCAACGCCCCGACCAGGGTCACAGCCAGCATCGAGTCACCACCGAGGTCGAAGAAACTCTCCGTCACCCCGACCACGTCGACACCGAGGACCTGCGCCCAGACCTGCGCCACGGCGGCCTCCACCGGGTTGGCGGGGGCCACGTAGGTGCCTGTCGGCTGGTCGGCGGGGGTCGGGGCGGGCAGCTGCCGACGGTCGATCTTGCCGTTCGGGTCGACCGGGATCGCGTCGATCGACAGGTACGCCGTCGGGACCAGGGCCTCCGGCAGCAGGTCACGCAGGTGGTTGCGGACGGTCTGCGGGTCGGGGGCGGCGGTGGGTTCGGGAAGGAGGTAGCCGGTGAGGACCGGTCGGCCGTCGACGTCGACGACTGCGGCGACCGCGTCCCGCACCCCCGGGCAGGCCCGCAACGCCGACTCCACCTCACCCAACTCGATCCGGACCCCGTGCACCTTCACCTGAGCGTCGATCCGACCCAGGAACTCCAGAGTCCCGTCCACCCGCCACGCCACCGCATCCCCGGTCCGATACAACCGCGACCCCGCAGGGCCGAACGGATCCGGCACGAACCGACCCGCCGTCAACCCACCCGCACCCAGATAACCCCGACCCACGGCCACCCCACCCACGAACAACTCACCAGGCGCACCCACCGGCACCGGCTCGAAGGCGTCGTCGAGGACCCGGAGGGTGAGGTTGGGGAACGGCCGTCCGAGCGGGACCCGGGCCAGCCTGGTCAGCTCCTCGGTGCAGGCCCAACTGGTGACGTCCACAGTGGTTTCGGCGGGGCCGTAGGTGTTGTGCAGCTCCACCCCCGGGAGGGCGGCCAGGAACGACCGGGCCAGGTCGACGGGAAGCTCCTCCCCGCCGACGCCGACCGAGCGCAGCGAGGTGCACCCGGTGATCCCCTCGGCGAGGAGGGCGGCGAGGAGGCTGGGGACCAGCTCCACGGCGGTGACGCCCTCGGCGACGATCAGGTCACGCAGGTACGCCGGATCACGGTGCCCACCCGGGCGGGCCACCACCAGCCGCGCCCCCACCGACAGCGCCGCGTACGTCTCCGCCGGAGACACGTCGAACCCGATCTCCGTCTTCTGGAGCACCACCCCGGACCCGTCGAGTCGGTTGACTGTGGGAGCCACGTGGCTGGTCCGGTTGACCAGGCCCGCATGGGTGAGGATCGCGCCCTTGGGGCGGCCGGTGGAGCCGGACGTGAAGATCACGTAGGCGGCGTTGTCCGGGTCCACCCGGACGGGTGGGTTCTCGGTGGGAAGGTCGGCGGGGATCTCGTCGACGGTCAGGACCGTCGCCGACACCTCCGGCAACACCGACCGCAACACCTCCGACGTCACCACCACCGACACCGCAGCATCCCCCACCATCAACCCCAACCGCCCCGCCGGATACGACGGATCCAACGGCACATACACCCCACCCGCCTTGTGCACCGCCACCAACGCCACCACCAGATCCACCGACCGATCCAGACACACCCCCACCAACACCTCCGGCCCCACACCCACCGACCGCAACCACCACGCCAACCCATTCGCCCGAGCATTCACCTCCCCATACGACACACCCACCCCATCCACCGACACCGCCACCGCACCCGGACAACCCACCACCACACCCTCGAACGCCGAATGCGCCACCCCCGACACATCCACCACCGGGCCAGACCCCGCCCCCGACAACCACTCCCACTCCCCCGACGGCAGACACGCCACCCACGCATCCCCGTCCACATCAGCCACCATCGACTCCAACACCACCCGGAACATCCCCGCCAACCGCACCAGAGCCGCCGCGTCGAACGCCCGCGCGTCGCTGACCAGGTCGAGGAAGCCGCTGGCGGCGGTGACCTGGAGGGCGAACTCGGTGCCGCCCTCGCCTGCCACCGCCTCGAACCCGACGGACTCCTCACTGTCGGTGTTGGTCCGCCGAAACTCGGTGTAGTCGAAGACGACGTCCACGGGCGGCACGTCCGAACCCGTCAACCGCCGCAACGCCGCCAACGGATACCGACGATGCGGCCACAACCCCACCTCACCGTCGAACACCGACCGCACCAACTCCCGCCACGACCCCACACCCCGCACGAACCCGAACGGCAACACATTGATGTACATCCCGTGCACCCGCTCCGCACCCCGCACCTCAGGCCGCGCATCACACACCAACCCCGACGAGAACGCCACCTCGTCCGTCAACTGACTCATCACCTTCAGATGAGCCGCGTGCAACACCGCCTTCGGCGACACCTCCAGGGCTGAGGCCAGGTCGCGCAGCCGCTGGTCGAGGTCCTGGTAGCTGATCCGGTGTCGCAGGGCCACCCCGGGCTCGGCGGTGGGCGTACCCCACCCGGCCGGTGCGGTGAGCTTGGCGTACCCGGAGGTGACCTCCCGCCAGTACGCCTTGTCGTCCTCGGAGTCGAGGGCGGCGCGTTCGGCGGCGACGAAGTCGGCGTACCGGACGGCGACCGGCTCCGGCGACTCCGGGGGCATCCCCACGCAGTGCCGCTCGTAGCAGGAGAGCAGCTCGGCGAGGAGGCTGTTGAGGTCCCACCCGCCGGTGACCAGGTGGCTGACCGACACCGTCAGCCACCAACCCCCATCGGCGGCGACGTGGGCGCCGACCCGCAGCAGCGGCGGGGGCTGTTCGCTGTCGAACGGCCGGGCCCGCTCGGCGTCGACGTACTCCCGCAGTTGGGCCTCGGCCCGTTCCTCGTCGAGCGGGTCCACCCGGACCTCGGGCGACGCCCCGGCGTGGACGAGTTGCAGTGGGGTGGCACGGCCGCCCAGGTCGAACGAGGTACGGAGGGTCTCGTGCCGGGCGACCACCTCCTCGACGGCGGCGGTGAGGGCGTCCCTGGTGAACGGCTGACGGCTGTGCACCCGGAAGCAGCGCACGATGTGGTAGAGCGACCGGTCCGGGTCCTTCTGCATCTCCGCGAGCATCCCGAGCTGAGCCTGGGTGATCGGGTACGCGTCGGCGAGCCCGTCCGGGAGGGCGGCCCGGTCGGCGGGGTCGAGCTGGGTGAACGGGGCGACCGGCTGGAACTGCGGGGCGGCGGGGGCCTGGGCGGCGCTCAGGTGGGCGGCGAGGGCAGCGACGGTCCGGTGCACGAACACGTCGCGTACCCCGACCGGGTGCCCGGCGAGGCGCAGTGCCCCGACCAGCGCGACGGCCCGCAGGGAGTCACCGCCGAGGTCGAAGAAGCTGTCGGTGACCCCGACGGTGTCCAGGGACAGGACCTCGGCCCAGATGTCGGCGAGCCGCCGCTCCAGGTCGGTGCGGGGTGCCACCTGCTCCCTGGCCTCGGGGACGACGGAGGCGGCGAGGGCCACCCGGTCGACCTTGCCGTTGGCGTTGAGCGGGATCGCGTCCACGGCGACCAGGTCGGCGGGGACCAGGTAGTCGGGCAGGTGCCTGACACACTCCTGCCGCACCCGCTCGACCAGGTCGGCGTCGGGACCCTCCGGGAGGTAGCAGCAGACGAGTCGGGGCTCCCCGGCCTTCGGGGTGAGGACCAGTGCCACGGCGTCCCGGACCCCGGGGACCCCGGCGACGACGGTCTCGATCTCCCCGAGTTCGATCCGGTAACCACGGATCTTCACCTGGTCGTCGACCCGACCGACGAACTCCACCACCCCGTCGGCCAACCGACGGGTCAGGTCCCCGGTCCGGTACAACCGGGACCCCGCCGGACCGTACGGGTCCGGCACGAACCGGCCCGCCGTCAACCCCGGCTGACCGGCGTAACCCCGGGCCACCCCGACGCCACCGACGTACAGCTCACCGGTCACCCCGATCGGGGCCAGGTCGAGTTCGGGGGTGAGGACGAACATCCGCAGGCCGGGCAGGGCCCGGCCGATCGGGACCACAGGCAGGGTCTGTTCCCCGTCGACGGGGTGGATGCAGGTGCCGACGGTGACCTCGGTCGGCCCGTACTCGTTGATCAGCTTTCCCGGGCCGAGCAGTTCCAGCCACCGGTTCGCCAGGGCGGCGGGCAACGCCTCACCGGCGGCCACCACCACCGACGCCAGCGTGGACGCCTCCGCGTCGGACACCTGACCACCCAGGATCTCCAGGTGACTCGGCGTCAACTTCAGGAAACTGAACGGCCCCGCCCCCACCAGGGTCCGACCCAACTCCGCCAGGTCCACATCCTGGTCCACCATGAACACCCGCTGACCCACCACCAACGGCGCCCACAGATTCGGCACCTGAAGGTCGAACGCCACCGACGAGAACACCGCCGAACCACCAGAACCCGCACCCGCCAGGACCTCGGCCGCCCACCGGACATGGTTCGCCAAACCCCGCTGCGTGACCTGCACACCCTTCGGCCGACCCGTCGACCCCGACGTGAAGATCACATACGCCAGGTCGTCGAGATCCACCTCCGGCGTCGACACCACTGGCAACCCGACCGGGGCCTCCCCGACGACGAGGACGTCCACCCCGACGGGGAACCTGTCGGCGTACCGCCCCGAGGTCAGGACCCGTACCGCGCCCGCGTCGGCGAGGATCGCCTCGATCCGACCGGCCGGGTACGAGGGGTCCACCGGGACGTACGCGCCGCCCGCCTTCCACACCCCCAGCATCGCCGCCACCAGGTCGGGGCCACGGTCGGCGAGGACCCCGACCACGTCACCCCGGCCGACGCCCCGCGACACCAGCCACCCGGCGATGACACCCGGTCGCGCGTCCAGGTCGGCGAAGGTGACACCGTTCACCGCCTCCGCCGACGGCACCCGCACCACCTGCCCGGCGAACCACCCCGACACCGACGACGACACCGGCTCCACCACCGACGCGTCGTCACCACCCACCACCGACACCTCACCCACAGGCAGACACACCACCCGCGCATCCCCACCCGGATCCGCCACCATCGCCTCCAACACCGCCCGGTACATCCCACCGAGGCGACGCAGGGCGTCGACGCCGATGTGCCGGCGGTCGGCCTGGAGGGTCACGAACCCGAGCCGGCTGAACACCCCGAGGGGGAACTCGGTCGGGCTGTCGTCGATGGACTCGGCGTAGTCGATGTCGGTGGCGTCGATCTGGTGGAAGTCGTGGTAGCTGAACCGGACGTCGAGCAGCCGGGTGTCCTCGCCGACCTCCCGTTGCAGTGTGGACAGCGGGTACCGGCGGTGCGGCCACAGCTCCAGCTCGGCGGTGAAGGTCCGGCGGACCAGCTCCGCCCAGGTCGCCGCCGCACCGTCGTAGCCGACGGGAACGGTGTTGAGGTGCATGCCGTACACCCGGTCGGCACCGGCCGCCTCGGGCCTGATGTTGCAGACCAGGCCGGTGTAGAACCGACCGGCCCCGGTGAGCTGGCTCATCACCTTCAGGTGGGCGGCGAGCATCACCGACTTGAACGGCACCCCGAGGGTGCGGGCCAGGCTCCGCAGCTGGGGTTCGAGGTCCTGCAACGGCACCCAGCGTTCGTGCTTGACCCCCTCGGGGGCGTCCGGGTCACCCCACCCGGTGGGCAGTTCGTGGCGGGACCGGCCGGTCAGCGTACGACGCCAGAACTCCCCGTCGGTCCCGGCGGCCACCGACCGGCGCTCGGCGGCGACCGCGTCGGCGAACCGTACGGTGGGGGCCGGGTGGGGCGGCACCGGGAGACCGGCCCGGATCCGGCGGTACTCGCGGACCACCTCCATGATCAACGAGTGGTAGCTCCACCCGTCGAGGATCGGGTGGCACTCGGTCAGGGTCAACCACCAGCTGCCGTCGGGGCAGGTCCGGGCGTGCAACCGCAGCAGTCCGGGGCGGTCCAGGTCGAACAGCCGGGTCCGCTCCACCGCGATGAAGTCACGCAGTTCCCGCTCCAGGTCGGCCCGTTCGGTGGCCCGGGCGGCGTCGGCGGTGACGGCCAGCTCGGCGGTGGCGTGCACCAGCTGCATCGGCACCGCGTAGCCGGTCAGGTCGAACGAGGTCCGCAGCACCTCGTGCCGCGCGACAAGCAGCGCCGCGGCGGCCCGCAGCGCGTCGAGGGAGAACTCCCCCTCGTCGTGCACCCGGTAGCTGGTGACGTTGTGGTAATGGTTGCGCTCGGTGTCGGCGAGGAGTTCCACGAGCATCCCGAGCTGCCCCTGGGTGCACGGGTACGCGTCGACCACCCCGGCCGGCAGCGCCGACCGGTCGGCGTCGTCGACGAGCGCGAAGGGGACGACGGCGGGCTCCGGCTCGGCGGCGGGCCGGGCGGTGATCAACTCGGCCAGGTCGGCGACGGTCCGCCGCTCGAACAGGTCCCGTACCTCGACGTCGAAGTGCGCGTCCCGCAGCGCCCCGGCCAGCGCGACGGCCCGGATCGAGTCGCCCCCCAGGTCGAAGAAGCCGTCCAGGACACCGACCCGTTCCAGGCCGAGGGTGGCCGCCCACACGTCGGCGAGCTGCTGCTCGACTGTGGTCCGGGGGGCCAGGTACGGCCGTTCGACTGCCGCCACGGAACGGTCCGGGGTGGGCAGGGCGGCCCGGTCGAGCTTGCCGTTGACGGTGAGCGGGATCCGGGTCAGCGGCACGAACGCCGTCGGCACCATGTAGTCGGGCAGGGTCCGGGTCAGCTCCGCGCGTACCCGGGACGGCCGCAGCAGCAGCGGGTCGTCCCCGGCCACCAGGTACGCGGTCAGCCGCCGGTCTCCCGGGGTGTCCTCACGCAGCACCACCACCGCGTCCCGGACCCCGGGCAGGGCGGTCAGCGCCGCCTCGATCTCACCCAACTCCACCCGGTAGCCCCGGATCTTGACCTGGTGGTCGATCCGGCCGAGGAACTCCATTCCCCCGCCGGGTCGACGGCGGGCCAGGTCACCGCTGCGGTACAGCCGGGACCCGGACGGCCCCCACGGGTCGGGGACGAACCGCTGGGCGGTCAGCCCCGGACGGCCGAGGTATCCCCGGGCGACCCCGGGACCGCCCACGTGGATCTCACCGGGCACCCCGACCGGCACCGGACGGCCGTACGGGTCGAGCAGGTGCACGGTCAGGTCACCCAGCGGTACGCCGACCGGGCTGGCGGTGCCGCCCACCTCCACGTCGGCGACCGGGTGGTACGTGGTGTGCACGGTGGTCTCGGTGATCCCGTACAGGTTGACCAGTCGGGTGGTCTCCAGGTCGCGCCGGGCGACCCACGGGGCGAGCCCGACGAAGTCCAGCTTCTCCCCGCCGAAGGTCACCACCCGCAGGGCGAGCCGGTCCACCCGGGGGTCGCCGTCGGCGGCGAACCGGACCAGACCGGGGAACGCCGACGGGGTCTGGTTGAGCACCGTCACCCGCTCGGCGACGAGCAGGTCGAGGAGTTCCTCCGGGGCACGGGCGACCGACCGGGGCACCACCACCAGCCGACCACCTGTCGACAGGGCACCCCAGATCTCCCACACCGACATGTCGAAGGCGTACGAGTGGGTGCAGCTCCACACGTCGTCCGGGCCGAACCCGAAGTCGTCGGCGGTGACGTCGAACAGCCGCAGGACCTGACGGTGGGCGACGGCGACGCCCTTGGGACGGCCGGTGGAGCCGGAGGTGTAGATGACGTAGCAGAGGTTGTCGACGTCGACCGGGACGTCGGGGTCGGTGGCCGGCTGGGCGGCCAGCTCCGCGACCAGGTCCGGGTCGTCGAGCAGGACGACGGTGCCGTCGAAGTCGGCGAACCGGTCCCGCTTGTCGGTGCTGGTCACCACGATCCGGGCGCCCGCGTCGGCGAGCATGAAGTCGAGGCGGTCCTGCGGTGAGGTCGGGTCCAGCGGAAGGTAGGCGGCACCGGACTTGAGCACCCCGAGCAGCGTCGGGACCAGGTCGGGTCCGGTGTCGAGGTGCACGGCGACGAGCCGTTCCGCAGCGGCACCGTGGCTTCCCAGCAGGTGGGCGAGGCGGTTGGCGGCGGCGTCCAGCCCGGCGTAGTCGACAGTGGTGCCGTCGACGGTGAGGGCCGGGGCGTGCGGGGCGGCGGCGACGGTGGCGGCGAACCGGCCGTGCAGGGTGCCGTCGACAGGGGTGGGACGCACGGCCCCCCGGGTGGCCTCGGCCAGTTCGACGTCGTCGAGGATCGTCAGGTCGGAGATCCGGGCGGTGGGGTCGGCGGTGACGTGGCCGACCAGCCTGGTCAGGTGTCCGACGGTCCGCTCGACGGTGGCCCTGTCGAACAGGGCGGTGGCGTACTCCAACCGCCCGCGCAGCCGCCCACCGGCGTCCTGGACCAGGTGCAGGGTGAGGTCGGTCTTGGCGGTGCGCAGGGGCAACTCCATCGGGGTGACAGTCAGCCCGCCGGCCCAGCCGATCACCGGCGGTTCGTCCTGGAGGGTGCAGGCGACCTGGTAGAGCGGGGTGCGGGCGAGGTCCCGCTCGGGTTCCAGCTCGTCGACCAGGCGGGCGAACGGCACCTCGGCGTGGTCGAAGGCGTCCAGCACCGTGGCGCGGGTCTGCGCCAGGAGGGTGTCGAACGACGGGTCGCCCTCCCACCGGGCGCGGACCACCAGGTTGTCGATGCCGTACCCGACCAGGTCACGCAGCTCGGCCCGGGTCCGCAGGGAGGAGACGGTGCCGATGGTGAGGTCGGTACGCCCGGTGTAGCGCGACAGCAGCGCCCCGAACGCGGCGAGCACCGTCACGAAGGTGGTGGTGCCGCTGCGGCGGGCCAGGTCGTGCAGGGCGGCGGAGAGGTCGGCGCTCCACTCGAACGGCACCGACGAGCCCCGCCAGTCCCGCGACAGCGGTCGGGTCCGGTCGGCGGGCAGCTCCACCGGGGTCACCCCGGCCAGCCGGTCCCGCCAGTGGGCCAGCGAGGCGGCGGACCTGTCGTCGTCGAGGCGGGTGCGCTGCCAGGCGGCGAAGTCGGCGAACTGCACGGCCGGGACCGGCAGGCGGGACTCCGTACCGGTGGAGGCGGCACGGTACAGCTCGGCGAGTTCCCCGGTCAGCACCGCGACGGAGGGGGCGTCGCAGGCGATGTGGTGCAGCACCAGGGCGAGGACGTGGTCGTCGTCGGCGAGCCGGACCAGCCCCGCCCGGACCGGCTGCTCCTGTTCCAGGTCGAACCCGGTCGACGCGACCCGGGCGACCAGGTCGGCGGCGGCGGCCTCCCGGTCGGCGGCGGGCCGGTCGGTCAGGTCGGTCACCGGCAGGTCGACAGCGGCCACCGGGTCGATCACCTGCACCGGTTCCGCGCCGACCAGGGCGTACCGGGTGCGCAGGATCTCGTGTCGGGCCAGCAGCGCCGACCAGGCGCGGCGCAGGGCGGCGACGTCGAGCCGACCCCGCAGCCGCAGCGCCGTGGAGACCAGGAACTCGGCGCTGGTCGGGTCCATCCGGTTGTGGAACCACATCTGCTGCTGACCGAAGGACAGGGGCAGCTCGGCCGACCGGTCCACGACGGTGATCCGGTCCCGGCGGCCGGTGCGGCGTCCGGCCAGCCGACGCTTGACGAGTTCTTCACGCAGGTTCGGCTCGTTGGCGGTGCTGGTCATGCCCGGTGCTCCTCGGTCAGCGACAGGTCGTGGGTCAGGTCGGCGGCGTCGAGCGCGTCGACCTCGGCCCGGATGAGGTCTTCCACGGCGACGGCCTGGGCTCGCACGGTGGGGTGCTCGAACACCAGGCGGATCGGTAGGTCCAGGTCGAACTCCTCGGACAGCTCGGCGATCAGCCGGGCGGCGAGCACGGAGTGCCCACCGAGGAGGAAGAAGTTGTTCGTCGCCCCGACCCGGGCGTCCAGCAGGTCGGACCAGACGGCGGCGATCCGCTTCTCCACGACGGTGGCCGGGGCGACGAACTCGGTGTCGTCGGCGGTCCCGTCGGCCAGGGCGGTGTCCAGCCGGGCGCGCAGCGCGGCCCGGTCGACCTTGCCGTTGGCGTTGAGGGGGAGCTGGGGCACCGGCACGAACAGTCCGGGCAGCATGAACCCGGGCAGTTGCCGGGCGCAGTGGGCGAGCAGGTCGGTGGGCTCCCCGGTGTGGAAGGCCACCAGCCGGTCCTGGTGGGCGAGGACCACACAGTCGCCGACGTCGGGGTGTTGGGCGACGACGGCGGCGACCTCACCGGGTTCGATCCGGTAGCCGCGTACCTTCACCTGGTCGTCGGTGCGCCCGACGAAGGCCATCGTCGCGTCGGGTCGCCACCGGCCCAGGTCACCGCTGCGGTAGAGGCGGGCGCCGGGCGGCCCGTACGGGTCGGGGACGAACCGGTCGGCGGTCAGGTCGGGACGTCCGGCGTACCCGGTGGCCAGGCATCCGCCGCCGATGTACAGCTCCCCGACGGCCCCCACCGGCAGCAACCGCATCGCCTCGTCGAGGATCCGGACCACCGTGTTCGCCATCGGCCGACCGATCGAGACGATCTCGTCGGTCTCCGGGTCCACCACCGGGTACGCGGACATGATCACCGTGGTCTCGGTGGGGCCGTACGAGTTGATCAGCCCACCGGAGCCGAGCAGCTCCAGCCACCGGGTGGCGACCGACCCTCGCAGCACCCCACCGGCCACCCAGAGCTGACCGGCCAGCCGGTGGGCCTGCGCCGGGGCGACCTGGTCGGCGAGGAGTTCCAGGTGGGGCGGGGTCATGATGAACCTGTCGTACGGCCCGCCCGCCAGCAGCAGCGCCCCCAGGTCGGCGAGGTCGAACTCCTGCGGCAGGAGCGTCACCGGCTGCCCGGCGGTCAACGGCCCCCACAGGTTGGCGATCGACAGGTCGAACGCGACGGTGGAGAACAGTGGTGCCCCGCCACCTGCCGGACGGTCGCCCCGGTCGCCGAGGGCCTCGGTCTCCTCGGCGCAGGCCAGGAAGTTCGTCACCGCGGCGTGGGAGAGCACCACCCCCTTCGGGCGGCCTGTCGACCCGGAGGTGAACAGCACGTACGCCCCGGCGGCCGGGTCGAGCCGACGGTCACAGGGGGTGACCGGTTCGGCGCCGAGCATCAGCCGGTGGGTGTCCACCTGCAACGTGGGTACGGCGAACCGGTCGGCGTACCCGGCGACGGTGACGGCCAGCCCGACCCCGGCGGTGTCGAGCATGTGGGCGACCCGCTGGGCCGGGTAGGAGGGGTCCAGCGGCAGGCAGACGGCGCTCGCCTTCCAGCACCCCAGGATCGCCGCCACCAGGTCCGGACCCCGGTCCAGGAGGACGGCGACGGTGTCCCCGGGGGCGGTGTCGGCACGTCGCAGGTGGTGGGCGAACCGGTTGGCCCGGTCGTCGAGTTCGGCGAAGCTCGTCTCCACCGCTGCCACCCCGGGACGGGCCGGGTCGGACGTCGTGGAGGCGAGGGTCGTCGGGGCGTGCGGAGCCGGGTCGAGGGTCGTCGGGGTGTGCCGCAGCGCCGGGGCGTGCGGGGTCTCCCGACGGCGGGCCTCGAACAGGTCCACCACGGTGGTCGTCGGGCGGGCGACCTCCGGGCCGGTCCCGACGTCGAGGAGTCGACGGCGTTCTGCGGCCCCGAGGAGGTCGAGTTCGTCGAGGCGGGTGTCGGGGTCGGCGGCGGCGGCGCGCAGCAGCCGGACGAGGTGGTCGGCGAACCGGGCCGCCGTGGCCTCGTCGAACAGGGCCGTCGCGTACTCCACCGCACCGGACAGGGAGCCGTCCGGCTGGGGCCACAGGTGCACCGTCAGGTCGGTCTTGGCCACGGTGGAGGCCCGGCGCAGCGCCTCCACGGCGTCGGCGTCGTCGGCGACCCGGGCGGTGATCCCGCCCTCCTGGTAGTTGAGCATCGCCTGGTAGAGCGGGGTACGAGACAGGTCACGCACCCCGACCAGCTCCTCGACCACCCGGTCGAAGGGCAGGTCCTGGTGGGCCAGGGCGGAGGCGGTGCGGGCGCGTACCCGCCGGAGGGCCTCGGCGACGGTGGCGGCCGGGTCGAGGGTGCAGCGCACCACCACCGGGTTGAGGAAGATCCCGGCGGCCTGGTCGAGTTCGGGGGGCCGGCGCCCGGAGGTGGGGGTGCCGACCGGGACGTCCCACTGTCCGGTGTAGCGGGCCAGCAGGGTCGCGAACCCGGTGAGCACTGTGGTGAACGGGGTCGCCCCGCACCGGCGTCCCAGCTCCGTCAGGGCCCCCGCCACCTCGGCCGGTACGACGAAACCGAGCATCGCCCCGTTCGGGTCCCGTTCGGCGGGGCGGGGCCGGTCGGTGGGGAGGGCCAGTTCGGGCAGGTCGGCCAGCTCCGCCCGCCAGAAACCCAGCTCCCGTTCGACGACCTCGTCGGTGAGCTGCCGGTGCTGCCAGTGCGCGTAGTCGGCGTACTGGACGGGCAGGTCCGGCAGGTCGGGGGCCTGATCGCACGCCCGTGCCCGGCACAGTTCCCGCAGGTCACGTTCGAGGACGAGGGCGGTGCCCGCGTCGGAGGCGATGTGGTGCACGGCGACGACCAGGAGGGGGTCCCGACCGGCGGCGGTGGCCAGGGCGGCCCGGCACAGCGGCCCGGCGGCCAGGTCGAAGCCCGTCCCGAGCTGCTCGCCGACCAGGTCGGCCAACCCACCGTCGGTGACGTCCCGGACCGTCAGGGCTACCTCCCCGGGTGGGGCGACGGTCTGCCGGGCGACCCCGTCGACGAGCAGGTACCTGGTGCGCAGCGGTTCGTGTCGGGCCACCAGGTCGCGCAGCGCCGCCCGGACCTGCTCGGGTCGGGTCGCGGCGGGGACCGTCAGGTAGATCGGCACCACCCACTCCCGGCCTGCGGGGTGCAGCCGGTCGAGCATCCAGAGTCGGTGCTGGGCGGCGGAGAGCGGCAGCGGCCGGTCCCGGCCAACCGGGGTCACCGGGGCCACCCCGACGGTGGTGGTGGCCGCCGCCCGGTCCAGCAGTCGGGCCTGCGCGGCGAGGGTGGTCGCGGTGAGCAGGTCACGCAGGTCCACCCGCCCGCCGACGGCGGCACCGAGCCGGCTCTCCAGCCGCAGGGTCACCAGCGACGAGCCACCGAGCCGGTAGAAGTCGTCGTCGAGCCCCACCTCGTCGACGCCGAGCAGGTCCCGCCAGATCGCCGCCACCACCAGTTCGTTGGCCGTCACCGGGGGGCGCAGCGGCGGCCGGTCCGCCGCGTCGACCTCGGGCAGGGCGTTGCGGTCGATCTTCCCGCTGGCGGTGCGGGGGAAGTCGTCGACAGGCTGGAACACGCCGGGGACCAGCGCCTCGGGGAGCCGTCCGGTGAGGTGGGCCCGCAGCGCGGCGGCGGCCACCGGCCGTCGGGTGGCCAGGTAGCCGACGAGCCGGGTACACCCGTCGGGGCCGGTCCGCCCGACCACCACCGCCGCCCGGACGTCCGGGTGGGTGGCGAGGGCTGCCTCCACCTCGGCCGGTTCGACGCGTACGCCGTTGACCTTGAGCTGGTGGTCGACCCGGCCGACGAACTCCAGGGTCCGGTCGGCACGCCACCGGACCTGGTCACCGGTGCGGTAGAGGCGACCGCCCGGCGGGCCGTACTCGTCGGGGACGAACCGGTCGGCGGTCAGGTCCGGGCGACCGAGGTAGCCCCGACCCAGGTTGACCCCGCCCAGGTACAGCTCGCCGACCACGCCGACGGGGACGGGCCGACGGTCGGCGTCGAGGACCTGGACCCGGACGTCGGGCAGCGGTCGTCCGATCGGGATCGGACCGGTGGTCTGCGTCGGGTCGACGGGGTGGGCGGTGACGTCGATGGCGCACTCGGTCGGGCCGTAGGTGTTCCAGATCCGGACCTGCGGGGTGGTCGCCAGTCGTCGGCAGAGCTCGGCGTGGAGCGGTTCCCCGGCGGAGAAGACCAGCCGCAGCGACCCGCAGTCGGCCCACCCCGGCTCCTCCACCAGCAGCCCCAGCACCGAGGGCACCCCCTGGAGGACGGTGATCCCACCGGTGGCGACGGCGGCGACCAGGGCCGCCGGGTCCCGGTGCGCGCCGTCCGGGGCCAGGACCACCGTCGCGCCCCCGACCAGCGGGGCGAAGAACTCCCACCCCGCCGCGTCGAAGCTCAGCGACGTCTTCTGCAGGACCCGGTCCCCCGGGCCGATCCGGTGTTCCCGCACCGTCCAGGTGACCCGGTTGGCGATCCCCGCATGGGTGACCAGCACCCCCTTGGGGCGGCCCGTGGAGCCGGAGGTGTAGACGGCGTACGCGGTGCCGTCCGGGTCGGGGGCCGGGACCGGGGCGACGGCGGGCAGGGCGGCGATCCGGTCCCGCCCGTCGGGGTCCAGCCTGATGACCCGGCACCGGTCGGGGGCCTCCCCGCCTGCCCGACCGGCACCGGTGACCAGCACCGACGCCCCGCTGTCGGTGAGGATCCACCGCCGCCGGTCCGTCGGGTGGGTGGGGTCCAACGGCAGGTACGCCGCCCCGGCCCGCCAGACGCCCAACAGCGCCACGACCAGGTCCAACCCCCGGTCCAGGTCGACGGCGACAAGGGACTCCGGCCCCACCCCGAGCCCCGCCAGGTACCCGCCGAACCGGTTCGCGGCGGCGTCCAGGGCGGCGTAGTCGAGGGTGCCCCCGACGGCGTCCTGCACGGCGGTCGCCGTCGGCGTCAGTGCGGCCTGCCGGGCGACGAGCTCGGACAGGGTCGCCGTGGCCCGGGCGGGGGCTGCGGCGGCGGGTGCCGCAGGGGAAACGATGCTCATCGAGGCTCCTGGAGCGGACGCGGACGGGCAGGGGCAGGCCGGGTCCGGACCGGGACACGGCCCGGCCGGACGACGGCGGGTGGACCAGCGGCCGGGAGGACCCCGGCCGGGGACGCGGGACCGGGTCAGGCGGCGGTCTGGGTGTCCATCCGCCGACGCAGACTCAGCGGACGCATGTCGGTCCAGATCTCGTCGATGTGGGCCAGGCACTCGTCACGGGTGCCCTCGGTCCCCTCGGCCCGCCACCCGGCGGGCAGGTCACGGTCGGTCCACCAGACCGAGTACTGCTCCTCGTCGTTGAGCACCACCCGGTAGCTGCGGTCGTCGGTCATCGGATTCCTTTCGTGGACACCCCTGTCGTCACCGACAGGGGAGGAAGTCGAACGGGTCAGCTCCGCTCGTCCTTCCACAGGTGGGTGATCTCCCCGAAGTGCCGGGTGACCCATTCGTCGGAGTAGACGGTGTCGAGGTAGCGGTCCCCGTTGTCGGGCAGGATCAGCACCGACGTGGCGCCCGCCGGGATGTCGGCGATCAGCCGACGCAGGGCGGCGACGGTGGCCCCGGACGAACCCCCGGCCAGGATCGCCTCCCGGGTCAGCAGCAACCGGCAGCCGACCACACAGTCGAGGTCGGAGACGTGGACGACCTCGTCGGGGCTCGCACCGGCGGCCAACGGCGGCACGACCGAGGCCCCGTGACCGGGGATCAGCCGGGGCGCCGGAGCACCGCCGAAGATGGCGCTGCCGACCGCGTCGACAGCCACCACCCGGGTGGACAGTCCGGCGTCGCGCAGGTAACCGGCGCAGCCGACCAGGGTGCCGCAGGTGCCGGTGGAGCAGAACAGGTAGTCGATCCGGCCGTCCAGGGCGGACACGATCTCCGCCATCGTGTCGCGCTGGGCGGCGGCGTTGAGCGGGTTGGCGTACTGGTCGGGACGGTAGGCGTACGGGATCCGCTCGCACAGCTCCCGTACCCGGTCCAGCCGGGCCGGAAGGTACTCGCCGGTGGCCGGGTCGGGATGCTCGACCACCTCGATCTCGGCCCGGTACGCGGTGAGGATGGCCAGGTTCTGCCGGGTGGTGCGGGGGTCGACCACGCAGACGAACCGGATGCCGTAGTAGGCGCAGACCTGGGCCAGGCCGATGGCGAGGTTGCCGGAGCTGGACTCGACCACCACCGACCGTCCGGGGACCAGCTCACCGGAGCGGACCCGGTCCCGGAGCATCGTCAGTGCGGTCCGGTCCTTGATGCTGCCGCCGGGGTTGAACCGTTCGAGTTTGACGAAGACCTGGGAGGGAAACTGCGGAAACAGTCGGACCAGTTGGACCAGTGGGGTGTTCCCGACCGCCGAGAGGATGCCCTCGCGCACCTGTGTACCTCCCTCCACCATCGATGTGACCGACACCGTCGAGGCTGGCGGCCGGGGCTATATCGCCGCCATACCGGCGGGTGGGGCCGATATGGACGGGGTGACCGACCCGACGACACCGGGTGCGCCGGGTGCGGCCACGCCACTACGTGCCGAGCGTCAACAGGTCGCGGAGTTCCGCCTCGTCGACCATCGCGGCGCGGGACACCACCGTGTCGGGGGCGGTGCACGCCAGCCGCAGCATCCGGAGGAAGTGCCCGGCGAACCGCTGCACCGTCTCCTCGTCGAACAGGTCGGTGTCGTAGCCGAACTCGGCCGCGACCCGGCCGTCCTGGTACTGGGTGAGGGTGACCGAGAGGTCGAACTGTCCCTCGTCGTAGGCGATGTCCAGCAACCGGATCCGATGCCCGGTGAAACTGTGCCGCTCCTCGGTGTAGTCGTCGTCGTGCTGGTGCACCAGGAGGCTGACGGTCGCCCGGACCACCGGGTCCCGGTCCCGCCGGTCCGACCGGACCAGCGCGAACGGGTACGCGGCGTGGGCCAGGCCACCGGCCAGTTGCCGACTCGCCCCGGCGACCGCCTCGGCGAAGGTGGTCTCCGGACCCCACGACGCCCGCAACGCGATCGTGTTCACCAGCAGACCGACCACCTTCCGGAGGGCCTGGCCGCGCCGCAGCGACGCCGGACACCCGACGGTGAACTCGGTCAGCCCGGTGTAGCGGTACAGCGTCGCGGTGAACGCCGCCAGCACCACGCTGTACGGGGTGACCCCGGCGGCGGCTGCCGCGTCCCGGAGCAGCCCGGCCAGGTCACCGTCGACGTCCCGGCTGAACGCCGCCCCCCGGAAGGAACGCACCGGCGGGCGGGTCCGGTCGGTGGGCAGTGTCGCCGCTGTGGCACCGGCGCACACCCGGTCCCAGTAGGCGCTCAACCGTTCGGCGCGCGGCCCGGTCAGCGCCGACCGTTCCCGGGCCACGAAGTCGTCGTAGCTGCCGGTGAGCGGGGGCAGGTCCACCGGCCGCCCGTCGTGCAGGGCACCGTACGCCTCGGTGAGGTCATGCCAGATGATCCGCTGGGAGTGGAAGTCGGTGGCGATGTGGTGGACGACCACCACCAGGACGCAGTCGGTGCGCCGGCGCAGCAGCACCACCCGCAGCGGCCCCTCCTCGGCCAGCCGCATCGGCTGGTCACCGACCTCCCGGCACCGGGTGAGCAGGCCGTCGTCGTCGAGGTGGTCGACGTCCTCGACGGCCACCTCGCAGGGCAGGTCGGGGTCGACCACCCGGACCGGTCCCGCCTCGGTCTGGACGAAGCGGGACCGGAGCACGTCGTGCCGCCGACGGACCAACGGCACCGCCCGGCGCAGCGTGTCGAGGTCGAGGCCGGGTGTGAGGTACAGCCCGTGCACCACGTTGCTGCCGGGGTTCTCCGGAGCGATCCGGTACACCAGCCACAGGGCCCGCTGCCCGACCGACAGCTCCCGGGCGTCGGTGGTCACACCGTCGGCCGGTTGGCCACGACGAAGTCGACGAGGTCCTGGACGGTGGTGAAGTTCCCGACCTCCTCGTCGGGCACCTCGATGTCGAAGTGCGACTCCGCCGCGGCCAGCAGGTCGACCAGCTTGAGGCTGTCCAGGCCCAGCTCGACGAAGGTGTCACCGGGGTTGATGTCCCGGTCGACGTCGTCGGTCATCAGTTTGCGGGTCAGGGCGGTGACGTCCGGGCCGACCTGGTCGATGGTCACGGTCATGCTGGTGGTCCTTTCCGGTTGGGCTGGCACTGCGGGTCAGGGCATCCGGATGAGCTGGCCGGCGTAGGCGAGTCCCGCCCCGAAGCCGAGCAGCAGCACCCGGTCGCCCGGGGAGGTCCGGCCGCTCTCGTACAGCCGGCTCAGGGCCAGCGGTACGGAGGCGGCGGAGGTGTTACCGGTGTCGACGATGTCGCGGGCGACCTTCTCGTCGGGGATGCCGAGCAGTTCGGCCAGTTGGTCGACGATCCGCAGGTTCGCCTGGTGCGGCACGAACCAGTCGATGTCGGACAGCTCGACGTCGGACAGGGCGCACACCTTCCGGGCCACCCTCGGCACGTTCTTCGTCGACCACCGGTAGACGAGCGGGCCGTCCATGCTGGCGAACTCACGTCCGTCGGCGTCCCACCTGGTGCCGAGGATGCCGGCTCGCGTCCCGTCGCTGCCCCACACCGTCGGGCCGATGCCCTCCTGCTCCGACGGGGAGACCACCGCCGCGCCCGCACCGTCGCCGAAGATGACGTACGTCGCCGGGTCCTCCGGGTCGATGAAGCGGCTCAGCTCCTCCGCGCCGACGACCAGGACGTTACGGGCACCACCCATCCGGATCTCGTTGGCGGCGATGCCTATCGAGTACGCGAACCCGGCGCAGGCGGCGTTCAGGTCGAAGGCCCCGGTGGCGGGGATGCCGATCCGGCTCGCCACCTCGGGCGCCCCGCCCGGGATCCGGTCCTTCTTCGTCGCCGAGGCGAGGATGACCAGGTCCACCTCGGCGGGGTCGACGTCGGCCATGGCCAGCGCCTTCGCGCCTGCCTCGGCGGCCATCATGGTGACCGTCTCGTCCGGCCCCGACCGGTGGCGGGACCGGATCCCGGTCCGCTCCTCGATCCACTCCGGCGTCACCCCGGTCTCGGCGGCTATGTCCTCGTTGGTGATCAGTCGACTCGGGCGGTACGCACCGAGTCCGGTTATCGCCGCGCCAGTCATCTGTGGCATCGCTCCTCCCCACACCGCGGGTCGGCAGCCTGCTGGCACCGCCCGGAGGCAGTGTCGGGAGCGACTCTCATAACTTCTCTACATCGCCGCCCTATGGAAAAGAGATAGCCCGTCCGGTGAGCGTGCCCGGTGGGGTGTGCCGGGTCGGGTGCTCCCCCGACGTCCACCGCGCACCGACGAGGGAGCAGGCATGAGGGATTTCCGGGGCAGGGTCGCGGTGATCACCGGCGCGGGATCGGGCATCGGCCGGGCCCTCGCCGTCGAACTGGCCACCCGGGGTGCCCGGCTGGCGCTCTCCGAGATCTCGCCCGAGAGCCTGGCCGGCACTGCGGCTGCCTGCGTCGAGCGGGGTGCCGAGGTCCGGGCGTACCACCTGGACGTCGCCGACCGGTCGGCGGTCCTGGCGCACGCCCGCCGGGTCCGCCAGGACTTCGGCGGCGCGGACCTGGTGGTCAACAACGCCGGGGTGACACTGCTCGCCTCCGTCACCGAGGCCACCTGGGAGGACGTCCGGTGGGTGATGGACGTCGACTTCTGGGGGGTGGTCCACGGCACCCGGGCGTTCCTGCCGATGCTCGTCGCCTCCGGCGGTCACCTGGTCAACGTCTCCAGCATGTACGGGATGGTGCCCGCCCCGGCGCAGAGCGCGTACAACGCGGCGAAGTTCGCGGTACGCGGCTTCACCGAGTCGGTGTTGCAGGAGATGCGGGTCGGTCGGCTGCCGGTCGGGGTCAGCTGCGTGTACCCGGGCCAGGTCCGCACCGGCATCCTGCGGCACGCCCGCGTCGGTCGGGGCCTCGGTTACCAGGGACTGCGGGAACGGTTCGCCGAGGAGGCGCGGACCAGCCCCGAGCAGGCCGCCCGGACCATCCTGCGCGGTGTCCTGGCCAACCGGCCGAAGATCCTCGTCGGGGCCGACGCCCGCCGGGTCGACCTGCTGTCGCGGCTGCTCGGGTCGGCCTATCCCCGGCTCACCGCCCGCCGGGTCCGACGGGAGGCGGACCGGGCCCGTGCCGACGCGATGCGGGCCCGGCTCGCCGCGCAGCGGGTCAGAAGGTCAGACCCCCGTCCACGGTGACCACCTGGCCGGTCAGGTAGGAGGCCCGCTCCGACAGCAGGAACGTCACCACCGGGGAGATCTCCTCCACCCGGCCGAGCCGACCGAGGGCGGCGCGCCGCCCGATGCCCTCGGTCAGCCCGGCGGGCAGGCCGGACAACATGTCGGTGTCGACGAAACCCGGTGCCACCGAGTTGACCCGGATCCCGTACGGGCCGACCTCCTTGGCGAGGGCCTTCGTGAAACCGATGATGCCGGCCTTGGACGCCGAGTAGTTGGTCTGTCCCGGGCTGCCGGTGATCCCGGCGACCGAGGAGACGGTCACGATCGCACCCCGGCGGCGGCGCATCATCCGGCGGATCGTCGCCCGGCACACGTGGTAGACCCCGCCGAGGTTGACGTCGAGCACCCGGGTCCAGTCCTCGTCGGCCATCATCGCCACCGGTCGGTCCCTGATGATCCCGGCGACCGTCACCACCGCGTCCACCTCGCCCAGGTCCCGCTCGACCTCCGTGACGAAGTCGCGTACCCGGACCGGGTCGGCCACGTCCACCCGGCGGGCCAGGACCCGGGCACCGGCCTCCCCCGCCGCCGCGGCGCTCTTCTCCGCCGCCTCCTCGCTGCTCTGGAAGCAGAAGGCGACGTCGTACCCGTCTTCGGCGAGCTGTCTGACCACCGCCCGGCCGATACCCCGGGATCCGCCGCTGACCAGGGCCACCGGCCGCCGGACTGCACTCATGTCGACTCCTTCGGTTCGGTCGCCCGTACCCGGGCGGTGGGACGCAGGGAGGTGGCCGGGCGCATCGCGCCGACCAGGCGACCGACCCGCAGGACCACCTCGGACCCGACGACGCTCTCGCCCCTGACGAACGCCGTGTCGGCGATGAGCCGGATCAGCTCCACCCGGTGCTCGACGGTCTCGCCGGGGCGCACCGGGCGGCCGAACCGGATCTGCTCGAAGACACCGGCCACCGGCACCCCGTCGGTGAGGACGTCCGGCATCGGCCGGTCGTGTCGGATCAGCACCAGCGCGGCCTGCCCCCACGACTCCAACAGCAGCGCGGCGGGCAGCAGACGGTCCCCGGTCACCGTCAGGCTCCCCACCAGCCGACGGCGGGGCACCAGTTCGTGGACCCGGTCGACGAGCAGCAGGGGTGGGCGGTGCGGGATGATCCGGCGGATCTCGTCGATCTCCACTGTCACTCCTCGCCGTCCTGGTAGTGCAGCACCACCTCGGCGACCGGGACGCCGTCGACGGTGACGGTGCCGCTGCGGCGGCTCCCGGTGCCCTGGACCGTGACTGTCAGCTCGTCGTCCAGGTCGACCGTGCGCAGGAACCGACACGACACCAGCTCGGTCAGGACCAGCTCCGGGTCGGCGGCGAGCACGGTGCGGTGCACGTAGTCGAAGAGGTACACCCCGGGTAGCAGCGGGAAGCCCGGGTAGTGTCCGGCGAAGGCCGGGTCGTCACGGTCGGGGCGTACCCGGGCGACGATCTCGTCGGGGGTGGCGGCGGTCAGTTCGATCCGCGCGGTGGTCGCGCACTCGGGCGGGATGACGGTGGTCACCACCCGACCGTCCCGAGGGCGGCTATATCTTCTCTATGCCGCACCCCGACGACGGGCCGCGCTCCACCCTCCCGCCCACCGGCCATGATCCGCCGGTCCGCCCGGTCGGCCTTCTCCCTGGCGAAGACCCGGACCAGGTTGTGGAACCGGTGCCGCTGCCGCCGTCCCCCGTCGGATCCGGCGACCTCCAGCAGACGGGCGTCCACGAGGGTCTCGGCCACCTCCTCGCCGACCCGGCGGGACACCCCGAGCACCCGGGCGGTGGCCCCGATCGGAAAATCGGCGGTCCGGAGCAGGGCCAGGCGACGCAGCGCGGCCTGGCTGTCCCTGCCGAGCGCCTGGTAGCTGCCCTCGATCCGGGCACGGACGTCAAGGGTGCCCAGCCGCAGCTCGTCGAGGCGGAACCGTTCGTGGGCGAGCCGCTGGGCGAGGTACCCCAGGGACCAGTGCGGACGGGCGATGAGCCGGGCCGCGGCGACCCGGATCCCGATCGACAGTCGCCCGCACATCTGCACGATCCGCCGGGCTGCGGCGGGTTCGGCGGAGACCCGCTGCGGACCGACGATCGCCGCGAACAGGGCCAGGGCCTGCACCGGGCCGAGGATCCCCACCTCCATCCGGGTGACCCCGGGCAGCTCAGACAGGCGCCCCCGGCAGGTCAGCAGCACCCGACAGGACGGGTCACCCGGCAGCAACGGGCGGACCTGGGCGTCGTCTGCGGCGTTGTCGAGCAGCACCAGGACCCGGCGGCCGGCCAACTGGCTGCGGTAGAGGCGCTCCCGCTCGTCGAGTCGGGTGGGGATCTGCGCCTCGGAGTTGCCCAGGCTGCGCAGGAACCAGCCGAGCACGTCGTGGGGGTCGGGGGCGTTGCCCCGGGTGCCGCCCAGGTCGGCGTAGAGTTGTCCGTCGGGGAAGTCCGGGCGGCACAGGTGCGCGGCCCGCAACGCCAGGGCGGTCTTGCCGATCCCGGCCATCCCGGTGAGCAACGCCGTCGGCGGCGCTGCAGCCGCCGGGCCCGCCAGCAGCCCGGTCAGCCGCCGCAACTCCTCGGCCCGGCCGCAGAAGTCGTCGGCGGCCGGCGGGAGCATCGCCGGATGCATCGGACGCCGACCCCGGTCGGTGATCGCCGGTGCCTCGACGGCGGGCACCGGGGTTCCGGCCAGCACCGCCTGGTACGCCTCGACCAACGCCGGTCCCGGGTCCACCCCCAGCTCCTCGGCGAGGACCCGCCGCCCCTCGTGGTAGACGGTCAACGCGTCGGCCTGCCGGTCGCAGCGGGCCAGCGCTGTCATCAGCTGACTGCGCAGCCGCTCGTGCAGCGGGTAGGTGGTGACCAGGTCGGTCAGCTCCAACACCAACTCGACCTGCCGACCCAGCAGCAGGTCGGCGTCGATACGGTGCTCCAGCACCGCCATCCGCAGCTCCGTCATCCGGTGCGCCTCGGCCTCGACGAGCTGGTCTGTCACGTTGGCCAGGGTGGTCCCCCGCCACAGTGCCAGGGCGGCGTGCAGCAGTCGGGCCGCCTCCCGGTGCTCCCCGGTGCGCAACGCCTGCCGGCCGAGACCGGCCAACCGTTCGAACTCGTCGAGGTCCAACCGGCCGGCCCCGATCCGGATCAGGTAGCCGGACCACTGCCTGACGATCTCCACCCCGTCACCGAGGTACTTGCGGAGGCGGGAGACGTAGTTGTAGAGCTGGGCGGCGAACGTCGCGGGCGGTCTCTCGCCCCACAGCAGCTCACACAGGCGGGTGTCGGGCACCGTCCGCCCCCGGGCCAACAGCAGCGCCGCCAGCACCGTCCGTTGCTTGGCGCCGTCCAACGGGACCTCGCCGTCGCCTTGCCAGGCGCTCACCGGCCCCAGTACACGAAACTCCACTGTCGCTCCGATCGGGTCGGCTCATCCGACTGTCGGAGACTCACCAACATCAGCCGCCGACGCATGTGTACGGGGTACGTAATTTCTGGGTAGCGGTCGGTGCGGCCGGGGCAATGATGAGCGATTACGACCGATGCGTACGGCAGGGGTTCCGGCACGGTCTGTCGCACCTGCCCTGACCTGCGGTTGGTCCCGGAAGCCCCGGCGAGCAGCGGCGACGGACAGAATTTGGGTGGTTCCTACGCATGAGTTCGCGGGCTGTCGTTGGCACCCTCGTTCCGGTGAGCCCCACCACCGCCGACACCACCCGCAGCCGCGCCCCGCACGGGCCGGAGCTGCTGGCTGCCGACTGGTGGGCGGGGGCTCTCGCGTTGCACGAGCGGGTCGGCCCGCAGACCGGCCGGTGGGGTGACCCGGACGCCGACGGGGACCGGCTCACCGTCGCCCGGCAGCGGCTGGCGAGGTGGCGGACCGACCACGGTCCCCGGCTCGCCCCGCGCCTACACGAGCTGGATCTCGACGAGGACCGGTTGGTGGCGATCCTGGCCGAGCCGAGGTCGGCCCTCGCCGCCCGGGTCCGGCGACCGGACTGGGTGGACGTGGTGGAGTCCGCGGTCCGCGCCGCCGAACCGCTGCACCCCGACGCCGACGTTCCGGCGGACTGGCGGGCCGCCTTCGCCCTGCCGCTGCGTCCCCTCCTCGACCAGGCGACGGCGAGGCTCCGGGCCGGTGCCCCCGGCGGGGACGTCGTCGACACGGCCACGCTGACAGCGGCCCTCGCCGACAGGTTGGGTCGCCGACTGGCCGGCACGAGCGCCCGTGCCCTCGTCGCCGAACTGCACCGGCAGCGGACCGCCGGGCTCCTGGTCGGCGACGACGGTCGGGCCCGGTTCGTCGACTTCGTCCGGCGTTCGTGCACCCCGACGGGCCTGGCCGACCTGGTCACCCGGCATCCGGTGCTGGCCCGGTGGTGGGGGCAGGCGGCGATGCAGGCCGCCGACGTCCTGCGGGAACTGGTGACCCGGTACGCCGCCGACCGCCCCGACCTGGTCGGGACACTGCTCGACGGCGTCGACCCGGGCCCGCTGGTCGCCGTCGAGGACCGCCGGGGCGACTCGCACCGGGGTGGGCGCAGCACCTCCGTCGTCCGGTTCGCCGACGGCCGACGGCTGGTCTACAAGCCCCGGGACCTGACCCCCGACGTCCGGTTGCGGGTCTTCGTCGACTGGCTGAACACGGCGGTGCCCGCCGTCGGCCTGCGGACCGCCGACTGCCTGCCCCGCACCGGCTACGGCTGGACCGAGTACGTGTCGGCCGCCCCGCTGGCCGACTCCGACGCCGCCGGACGGTTCTACCGACGTCAGGGCCTGCTGCTCGCGCTCGCCCACGCCCTCGACACCACCGACCTGCACTACGAGAACCTGATCGCCAGTGGCGAGTATCCGGTGCTCGTCGACGCGGAGACCCTGTTCCACCCCGGGTGGGGTGACCCGGTCGACAGCGGCGACCCGGCCGCCGACCTGCTGGCCGCCTCCGTGTACCGGACCGCCCTGCTGCCGATGATCGTGGTCGGCGACCAGGGGATCATGGATCTGTCCGGGGTCGGCGGCGACGGGGGGCGGCAGAGCCCCACCAGTCGGGTGGAGTGGGCCGAGGCGGGCACCGACCGGATGCGGCTGGTCCGTCGGGCGGGCACCTTCGACGGTGCGCTCAACCAGCCCCGCATCGGCGACCGGGTGGCACGTCCGGAGGAGCACGAGGCGGACTTCCTGCACGGGTTCCGGCTCGGCTACGCAGCGATCGAGGCCGACCGGGACACGTTCGGCAGGCTGGTCGAGGAGTCGGCGTCGGCGACCGTCCGGCTCGTCGTCAGGCCCACCTGGTCGTACCGGACCCTGCTGGACGAGGCCACCCACCCGGACCTGCTCCGGGACGGCCTGGACACCGACCGGGCGTACGGGGTGCTGTGGGGCCGTACGGGCGGCCACGGTGACCCGGTGTTCGCCCGGCACGAGGTCACCGCGCTGTGGCGGGGCGACGTCCCGTACTTCACCGCCTCGGTCGGCGGGCTGTGGCTGACCGGCCAGGACGGGGAGCGGACCGGCCTGCGGCTGCGGCGTCGGGGGGTGGACGGGGCGCTGGACCGGATCGCCGGGTTCGGGGAGTCGGACCGGCAGGACCAGGAGTGGGTGATCTCCGCCTGCCTGGCCACCCGTCGGCCGGTCGCAGGGCACCACGACGCCGTCGTCTCCTCGGGACCGCCGCCCGGCACGGCGGCTCCGCCGCCACGACTCCTCGCTGCGGCCTGCGCCGTCGCCGACCAGCTCGTCGCCCGGGGCGTACCCGGTCGGGGCCGGGTGAACTGGCTCGGCCTGGAGCTCGTCGACGACAGGCAGTGGCTGCTGCTGCCCATGGGGGCGGGACTGGCCAACGGGTACCTCGGGGTGGCCCTGTTCCTCGGTGAACTCGCCCGACTCAGCGGGGTCCCCCGCTACGGGGAGGTGGCCCGGCGGGCGGTCGGTGCCACCGGCCCGCTGTTGGACCTGCTGGCGCAGCGGCCGGAGCTGGTCAGGGCGGTCGGCTGCGGTGCCCTGCACGGCCTCGGCGGAGTGGCGTACGGCCTGGCCCGACTGTCGACGCTGCTCGACGACGGGCAGCTGCGCGAGTGGACGGGTACGGCTGTCGAGCTGGCCGCCACCGTCGTCACCCCGGCCGACGGCGGGGTGGACTGGGCGACCGGTCAGGCCGGTTGCCTGGCCGCCATGGCCTCGGTCCACGCCGAGCTGGGGCTGGACCGGGCCGGATCGGTCGCCCGGGCCTGCGCCGACCAGCTCGCCGACCTGACGGTCACCGACACCGGGGCACCGGCCGCCACAGGTTTCGCCGACGGCGCGGCGGGCGTCGCCTTCGCGTTGCACCGATACGTCGCCTCGGGGGCCGGCACCGACAGGCACGCCGCCGCCGCCGAGGCCGCCCTGACCCGGGCGGTCGGGACCGCACCCGCCTCCTCGGGGTGGTGCGGCGGGGCGGCCGGTCTCGCCCTGGCGGTGGCCGCGTCGACCCTCGACCCCGCCTCGACGGCACCGGACGTGCCCGGCGGGGGGAACCCCACCGACCTGGACGGCCTCGTCCGGCGACTCGCCGAGCGGCCCTTCACCGACGACCTCAGCCTGTGCCACGGCGAGTCGGGGGTCGTGGAGGCGCTCACCGTCCTGGCCGCCGGCCCGGCGGGCGCGGCGGCGGGCGCGGCGGCGGGTCGCGCCCGTCGCCGCCGGGCCGCCCTCGTCCTGGACGCCCTCGGATGGCCGGGCCGGGTCTGCGGCACACCCGGCGGGGTGCCCACCCCCGGGCTGCTCACCGGTCTGGCCGGCATCGGCTACGGCCTGCTCCGCAGTGGCCTGGCCGAGCAGGTGCCGTCGGCGCTGCTGCTCGAACCGACTTCGCGGCCGATCGAACCCGGTCGTCCGCCGCCTCCCGGCACCACCACCCCGATGGATTAGAAGGAGAAGGCGAATGTCACACCTGGACGCTCAGCTCCCGAACGACGAGACCCGCCACGACGGGGCTCCGTACGACGAGGTGTCAGTCGACGCCGAGGCGGTCGGTGAGCCGCAGACCGGCTCGTTGCTGGCCTTCGGGCTGCGGACGGCGGCGCTCGCCGGTCTGGTGGTCCCCGTCGGTCTGCTTGTCGGCCGGCTGGTCGCCGGGGACGCCGGTGACGCCGTCGCCTCCCCGTTGACGACCTGCTGCCCGACCGTCCCCATGTGACGTTCCCGGCCGTCCGGGCGTCACCGGGCAGGTCGGGAATCCGTCGGCAGCGGTCGGGACCACCACTGCCGGCGGCCGGTGACGGTCCTCAAATCCCATCGATGGGGACCGTCACCGGCGAACCCTGGTCTTGCGGGAATTGCATCGCTATCGTTTCTCACGTGCACAGCCGATCCCGGATCATCGTGGGGCGAGACGTGGAGCTGGGCACCCTACGGGAGCGCATCGACGCGGCCCGGTCCGGGCACGGCGGTGCCGTCTTCCTCGTCGGCGAGCCGGGCATCGGCAAGTCCCGGCTGGCCGGGGCGGCGATCGAGTTCGGCTACACCGCCGAGATGACCCTCCTGCGCGGGCGGGGCAGCGCCCTCGGCACCGCCGTCCCGCTGCGACCGCTGACCGAGGCCGTCCTCTCCCTGCTGCGCTCCACCACTGTGGACGTCGCCGCCCTCGGCCCGTACGGTCCGGTGCTCGGCCGACTCGTACCCGACTGGGGTCCGCCCCTGGCCGGTCAGGAGAGCGGCTCCGTGGTGATCCTCGCCGAGGCCGTCCTGCGCCTGACCAGCCTGGCCGGACAGGGCCGGGGATGCCTGATGGTCCTCGACGACCTCCAGGACGCCGACGCCGAGACCCTGATGGTGGTCGAATACCTGATCGACAACCTCGCCGGGCAGTCGACCCTGCTGGTCGGTGCCATCCGGGCCGACGACACCCCGGCCCTCCAGGTGGTCGAGGCGGCGGCGCGACGCGGGCAGTGCACGCTCGTCGAGTTGGACCGGCTCGGCCCGCAGGAGCTGCGCACCATGACCGGGGCGTGCCTGGGCGTGCCCGGCGACGAGCTGCCCACCGCCGCCACCGACCTGGTCTGGGGCAGCAGCGGCGGCAACCCGTTCCTCATCGAGGAGATCGTGGCGGCCATGGTGGAGGAGGGGCTGCTCCTGCCCGACGGGGCGGGGTGGCGGTTGGCCCCCCGACCGCCGGCCACCCTGCCGGCGGCCTTCACCCGGAGCATGGCCCACCGGATCGAGCGGCTCAGCCCGCAGGCCCGGGAACTGCTCAGCGTCGGTGCCCTGATCGGGCAGCGGTTCGCGGTGGCGGTGGTGCAGACGGCGACCGGGTTGACCGAACGGGACCTGCTCAACCACCTGCACAACGACCTGGTGTCGCAGCTGGTCGCCCCGGACGACCAGCTCAGCGACTGGTACGCCTTCCGGCACCGGATCACCAGGGAGTCGCTGCTCGCCCTCGTCGACCCGGACAGTCGGGTGGAGCTGGCCCGGACCGTCGCCGAGGCCGTCATGAAGGTCCACCCCGACCTGCCCGGGGAGTGGTGTCAGATCACCGCGACCCTGCACCTCGACGCCGGGGACACCCGGGAGGCCGGTCGGCTCTTCGCCGAGGCGGGCCGGCGGGCCCTCGCCCAGGGTGCACCCACCTCCGCGCTCACCCTGCTCGACCAGGCATGGACCCTCCAGGCCGACGACGCGCCGCAGACCCGGGCGGACACCCTGGAGAGCCTGTTGCAGGCCCTCGGGGAGACCGGCCAGGTCAAGCGGGCCCTGGAGCTTGTCAACAGCCCCGACCAGGTGGCCCGGCTGGACCCGCGCCGCCGCTCGACCCTGCACACCAGGCTGGCCTGGACCGCTGTGGTCGCCGGTCACCTGCCCGACGCCCTGGCCCAGGTCGAGATCGCCAGAGCGCTCCTCGGCCCGAACGCCGCCGCCGAGGACACCGCACCGATCGACGTCGTCGCCGCACACCTGGCGCTGGACACCCCCGGCCAGGACCGGATGGAGGTCGCCGAGGCGCTGGCCCGACGGGCGGCCACCGTCGGCGCGGCGGTTCCCCTGCCGGTGGTGGCCTGTCAGGCCTGGCAACTGCTCGGCGCCCTGGTCCGGCACCGGGACCCGGCCGAGGCGACCCGGTGCCTGGAACGGGCCCGGTCCATCGCCGCCGACCACGACCTGCCGATCTGGGAGATCCACGCCCTGATCCGGCTGGGCAACGACGACGCCCTGCGCGACGGCACCCTCGACCGGCTGGAGGAGGCCCGGGAACGCGCCCGGCGCACCGGCGCGGTGACCGCCCGCCAGCACGCCGAGGCCAGCATCGCCCTGCACCTGATCATGCGGGGTGACTATCCGACCGCCCGGGACCTGATCGACAAGGTGCTGACCGCCACCACCCGCCTCAAGCTGATCGAGACCACCCAGTACGTCCTGCTGCTCGGGGCGGTCCTCGCCGCACACCAGGGCCGCCGGGCCGAGATGGAGTCGTCGCTCGCCGAGTTCCGCCGCTGGGAGGGCGACGAGAGCCTGCACGCGCAACGGGTCCACGGGCTCGCCGGCACGTTCTGCGCCCTGCTGGAGGAGGACCGACCCACCGCGCTGACCGAGTCGGCGGTGGCCGTACGGGCCGAGGAGACCAACCCGACGGTGTTCCACCTGGGCGGACGACTCGGCCTGGACATGCTGCTCAGGGCCGTGGCCGACGACCTCGACTGGGCGACGTACGACAGGCTCACCACCGACCCGGCCAGCCGACTGCGGTGGGACAGACAGTTCGCGCTCTTCGCCCGGGCGGTCCTGCTGGGCCGGGCCGGACGCGACGAGGCGGCGACCGAGACGGTGGCCGAGGCGCTCCAGGTGGGCGCCCGGTACGCCATGGGCCGCCACCTGGCCCTGCGGCTGGTCGCCGAGGCGGCGCTCGCCGACGGGTGGGGAACCCCGGTGGAGTGGCTGCGTACCGCCGAGGACTACTTCCACCGGGCCGAGATCGCCCCGGTGGCCGGGGCCTGTCGGGCGTTGCTGCGCCAGGCGGGGGCCCGGGTCGCCCAGCGGCGTCAGGGTGCCGGCGAGATCCCGTCGGCGCTGCGCTCGGCCGGGGTCACCGTCCGCGAGTTCGAGGTGTTGCGCCTGCTGACCGGCAGGTTGAGCAACCGGGAGATCGCCGAGCGGCTGCACCTGTCACCCCGGACGGTGGAGCGCCACGTCTCCAGTCTGATCACCAAGACCGGGCTGCCGAACCGGATCGCCCTCAGCGACTTCGCCGCCGGGGTCGGCTCCGCCTGAGGCGCAGGGAACGGCCGCCTGTCGACGGCGGGAACCCCTCTCACGTGGCCCGGTCCCGGCCCGGGGGGTGGGGTCACCGGGTGGCCCGGTCCCGGCCCGAGGGTGCGGTCACCGGGTGGTCAAGTCGGCGGGCCAGCACCAGGAGCAGCTCGAACCGGGCGGCCGGGTCCTCCAACGCGTCGCCGTACAGCTCACGGAGGCGGCCCAGCCGGTAGCTGACTGTCTGTGGGTGGACGAACAGCTCGGCGGCGACCTCCGTCCGTGAACCCCAGTGCCGCAGCCAGGCGTACAGGGTCGACATCAGACTGTCCCGCTGCCCCGGACGCAACCGGGCCAGCGGGGCGAGACGACGGTCGGTGAGCACCGCCAACGCCCCGGTCTCCCCGCGCAGTGTCAACGCGGTCAGCTGGTCGTCGACGAAGACCGGCCCCGGACCGGGACCGGTCGTCTCGGCGGTGAGTTCGGCAAGCCGTACCGCCGCCGGCACCCGGGACCAGTCCAGGGCCGGGCCGACCACCGCCGACCGGCCGGCCAACACCTCCACCAGCCGGACACGGGTCGTCCGGGCACCCGCCCGCAACAGCAGGACCGCGTCCCGACCGCGTTCGGCGACCAGGGCGTCGGACCCGTAGCGGAACCGGGCGTCGCGCGCCTCGTCCTGCGGCAGCAGCACCGGCACCACAGCGCCGAGGTCGGACCAGCCGACCCGGGTCGCCGCCGTCTCGACCGCCTCGGCCAGGCCGTCGCCGCGCAACAGCAGCTCGGCCAGGTGCCGACGGCGGCGGTCCCCCTCCCCGGCCTGCTCGCGCAGTTGCTGGGCGTACCCGTCGGTGCTGGCCGCCGTCAGTTCGTCGACGTAGGCGCTGACCGCGTCGGCGAGGTCGATCAGCTCCCGGGTGTCGACGGGACGCAGCCCGGCCAGGGACTCCGACGCCGTCCGCAGCAGCAGCCGCGCCGCCGTGCGCAGTGCCGCCAACAGCGCCTCCGGCCCCCGGTCCTCCCTGGCCTCGGCGGCCCCCAACGCCACGAAGACCGCCCGGAACCGGGGTGGCAGTGCCGGCTCGTCGGTGCCGACCAGGTCGACGAAGCGTTCCAACGCCACCTCGACGGCGGTGTGGACGTCCCTGTCGAACTTGGCGTCGGAGATGCCGGCGAAGGCCGGGGTCGCCTCGGTGACCGCCCCCGCCACCGCCCCGACCGTCGTGCCGAGCTGCGGACGCATCGCGGTCGCCAGGTCGACCGGGAGGCGTCGCCACGGGGTCACCGACGGGATCACCACCGGATTTTGTCACGCGGTGACAGATCGGGCCGGTTTTCTCGCTGCCCGGGAGACGGTGATCCGTCGGACCGGCCGGGCGAGGATGGTCGGGAACGACGAGCGAGGAGGATCCCGTGGAGCACCGCCTGTCCCGCCGGCATGTCGTCGACATGTGCGCCACGATGCTCGAACGGGGCTACCTCAAGGCGACCGAGGGCAACGTGTCGGTCCGGATCCCCGGTCACCGGTTGTACGCGGTCACCCCGAGCAACTACGACTACGACCGGATGCGGGTCGAGGACGTCTGCATCGTGGACTTCGACGGCAGGCACGTGCCCGACGACTCCGGTGCCGGGTTGGCCCCCTCCATCGAGTGCGGGATGCACGCCAACATCTACCGGGAACGGCCCGACGTCAACGCCATAGTGCACACCCACCAGCCGTACGCCTCGGCCCTGGCGGTGCTCCGCAAGCCGATCCCGGCCCTCTCCGACGAGCAGGTCCGGTTCCTGGGCCGGGAGGTGGCGATCGTCGACTACGCCCCCTCGGGCACCGGGTTCCTCGCCCGCAACGTGCAGAAGAAGGTGGCCTCCGGGGACAACGCGTTCATCCTCGCCAACCACGGGATCGTCGCGTTGGGCACCGACCCGGACCGGGCGGTGTTCAACATGGCCCTGCTGGAGAAGGTCTCCATCGCGTACCTGCTGGCGTTGACCACCGAGTCGGGCCGGGTCTACACCGTTCCGACGGCGATCAGGGAGATCGCCTTCGGGAAGCTGCGCGCCGACGAGAAGCGGATCGCCGCGCAGATCACCAAGGCCGTCGAACCGCGTCGGGTCCCCGCCGACGAGAAACTGCCCAGCGCCGACGCCCACGCCGCCGAGACCACCGCCGGGTCCGCGTCCGAGGCCCCGGCCGCCGACGACGAGGCCGCCCGACCGGGGTACGCGATCAGTGAGTACCCCGACGTCGACGACGTGATGCGGCGGCTGAAGGCGCTCACCGCCCAACCGGTCCGGGGGCTGCGCCACGACGCCCTGCTCGACGTCCTCGGCTACTTCGACACCAGGTGCCGGGCCAGCCGGGAGATCACCGACCGGGCCAAGCGACGGATCCCCGGCGGGGTGCAGCACAACCTGGCCTTCAACTACCCCTTCCCGTTGGCAGTGGACAAGGCCGAGGGCGCCCACCTCGTCGACCGGGACGGCAACGTCTACATCGACTTCCTCCAGGCCGGCGGTCCGACGATCCTGGGCAGCAACTACGCCCCGGTCAACGATAAGGTCGCCGAGGTGGTCCGCGAGTCCGGGCCGGTGACCGGCCTGTTCCACGAGTACGAACTCAAACTCGCCGAGATCATCCACCGCTACCTGCCGCACGTCGAGATGTACCGGGCGCTGGGGTCCGGCACCGAGGCGGTGATGGCTGCGGTACGCGGTGCCCGTGCCTTCACCGGCAAGAAGATGGTGATCAAGGTCGGTGGCGCGTACCACGGCTGGTCCGACACCGTCGTCTACGGGCTGCGGGTGCCGGGGACGTACCGGATGAACGCCAAGGGGATCCCGTTCGGGGCGACCAGCCGGACCCGCGAGTCCTTCCCGCACGACCTGGGGCAGCTGCGCCGCAAGCTGATCGAGAACCGGGTCCGGGGCGGTACGGCGGCGGTGATCGTCGAACCGGTCGGCCCGGAGTCCGGCACCCGTCCGGCCCCCCGCGACTTCAACGCCGGGGTCCGACGCCTCTGCGACGAGTTCGGCGCGCTGCTGATCTTCGACGAGGTGGTCACCGGGTTCCGCCTCGGACTGGGCGGGGCGGCCGGCTACTTCGGGGTCACCCCCGACCTGACGGTGCTGGGCAAGGCGGTCTCCGGCGGTTACCCGATGGCCGGTGGGGTCGGTGGACGGGCCGACGTGATGGCAGTGTTCGGGTCCGGGCTGGACGGCAGGAGCGGCGCGCACATCCAGGTGGGGGGCACCCTGTCGGCCAACCCGCTGTCCTGCGCGGCCGGCTACTTCGCCATCGAGGAGATGGCCCGGACCAACGCCCCGGTGATCGCCGGACGGGCCGGTGACCGGCTCACCCGGGGGCTGCAACGCCTCATCGACCGCTACGGTCTGCCGTACGTCGCCTACAACCAGGGGTCGATCGTGCACCTGGAGTGCAGCGGCGTGATGCTGCTGGACATGCGCAACCCCGTCAAGCTGCTCAAGGAGAACAAGGCCCGCAAACGGCTGATGGAACAGATGGGCGCCGCGTACGCCGCCCACGGGGTCATCACCCTCGCCGGGTCCCGGATGTACACCTCGATGGCCGACACCGACGAGGTGATCGACGACGCCCTGACCCGGTTCGACCAGGTCTTCGCCCTGGTCGAAGGGGTCTGACGCGAATGGCGGCACCCGCCCCGCAGGTGCTCGCGGTAGACCTGGGCACCTCCGGGATGAAGGCCGCCCTGGTCGCCGCCGACGGCACAGTCACCGGCTGGGCGGAGCGGGCGGTGCCGCTGCACGTCCTGCCCGGTGGGGGCGCCGAGCAGGACCCGCGCGCCTGGTGGTCGGCGCTCGGCGAGGTCACCGCCGACCTGGGACGGTCCCACCCCGAGCACCTTGCGGCGGTCGGGGTGGTGTGCGCCTCCACCCAGGGCGAGGGGACCATCGCCGTGGACGCCGCCGGGGAGCCCCTGACGGCCTGCATCAGCTGGTTGGACATGCGCGGGGCGGCGAACCTGCGCCGACAGTTCGGCGGGTTCCCCGCGTACCAGGGGATGTCGGTGCGGCGGATCGCCAGGTGGCTGCGGCTCACCGGTGGGATGCCCTCGGCGACCGGGAAGGACCCGGCCGCCCACATGCTCCTGGTCCGCGACGAGATGCCGCAGGTGTACGCCCGGACCGCGGCCTTCCTCAACGTCCTCGACTGGATCAACCTGAAGCTGACCGGGCGGACCGTCGCCACTGTGGACTCGATCCTCACCTCGTGGGTGACCGACAACCGGCGCCCCGGTGACATCCGGTACTCCCCCGCCCTGGTCGCCGACTGCGGCATCGACGCCGACAAGCTGCCACCGATCGTGGCCTGCACCGAGGTGATCGGCACCCTCACCCCGGCCGCCGCCGTCCACCTCGGCCTGCCGGAGTCGGTACGGGTGGTCGCCGGGGCCGTCGACAACACCGCCGCCGCCGTCGGGGCCGGCACCACCGGCGACCACGACCCGCACCTCTACCTGGGCACCTCGTCCTGGGTCGCGGCGCACGTACCCCGCAAGAAGACCGACGTGGCCGCCGGGATCGCCGCGGTGCCGTGCGCCCTGCCGGACCGCTACCTGATGACCGCCCTGCAGGCCACCGCCGGGGCGAACCTGACCTGGCTGCGGGACAAGGTGGTGGAGTTCGACGACCCGCTGGTCGGGGCCGGCCACGTCACCCGGGACGAGGGGTCCATCTTCGACGCCTTCGACGCGATCCTGCCCACCGTCCCGGCCGGGGCCAACGGCGTCCTCTACACCCCCTGGCTGTACGGCGAACGCGCCCCGGTCGACGATCCGCACCTGCGCGCCGGGTTCGTCAACATCTCCCTGGACACCAACCGGTCGGATCTGCTGCGCGCGGTCTTCGAGGGGGTCGCCTTCAACACCCGGTGGTTGATGCGGGCCGTCGACCGGTTCCTCGGCGCCCCGGTCACCTCGATGGCGATCACCGGCGGGGGCGCGTCCTCGCAGTCGTGGTGCCAGATCTTCGCCGACGTCCTCGACGTGGAGATCCGACGCGACGCCCGGCCGCTGGCCGTCAACGCCCGGGGAGCCGGGTGGATCGGGGCGGTCGGGACCGGGCAGGTCACCTTCGCCGACCTGCCCGACCTGGTCCGCACCGACCGGGTCTTCGAGCCGACAGCGGCGCACCGGGCCGTCTACGACGAGACCTTCGACATCTACCGTGACCTGCACAGACGCCTCGCCCCGATCTATCGGAGGCTGCACCGGTGATCCCGGTCCGATGCCCCCTCCCCATGATCAGCTCTGCCGGGGTGGGATGACATCATGTCGGGCATGGATATCTACGAGGACGAGCGGACCGTGTCCCGGGCGGACCTGGCCGCGTGGCTGCGCCAGCTGGCCAGCCAGTTGGAGGAGACCGGCAAGATCTTCTACGGTGCCGGCGGGGCGGTCGTCGTCGCCGACGAGGTCGAGTGCGAGCTGGAGATCGAGGAGGACGGCGACGAGCTCTCCGTCGAGATCGAGTTCTCCTGGACCAAGGCGAAGCCGGCCGAGGCCACCACCGAGCCGACCGCCGAGACCGACTCCGACGACAAGGCCGACGCCGGGTCCGACACCACCGAGTAACGACGCCGCGAAGCGGTGACGAACCGCCTTGGCCTGGGAGCACCCAGGCCAAGGCCAGTCCGGGGAGGACGTCAACGCCGCCGCCGCAGTCACCGAGGGCGACTGCGGCGGGAACAACCGTCCGGACGGGTCAGAAGTCGTCGTCGAAGGCGACGGTCCCGGTCACGCCCACCTGGTACGCGGAGACCCGACGTTCGAAGAAGTTGGACAGTTCCTGCACGTCCTGCAACTCCATGAACCCGAACGGGTTGGCCGAGCCATACCGGGGGGCGATGCCGAGCTGTGCCAGTCGACGGTCGGCGACGTACTGGAGGTACTCCCGCATGTCGGTCAGGGTCAGACCGGGCACCCCCTGGCCGAGCAGGTCCTCGGCGAACTGGACCTCGCACTCGACCGCCTCGGCGATCATGTCGCCGACCTGCCGGGAGAGGTCGTCGTCGAAGAGGTCCGGCTCCTCCCGCCGTACGGTGTCGACCACGTCGAAGGCGAACGCCATGTGCATCGACTCGTCGCGGAAGACCCAGTTCGTGCCGGAGGCGAGGCCGTGCAGCAGACCCCGGGACCGCAGGAAGTAGACGTAGGCGAAGGCGCCGTAGAAGAACAGCCCCTCGATGCAGGCGGCGAAGCAGATCAGGTTGAGCAGGAAGGCCCGCCGGTCCTCGCGGGTACGCAGCTCCCGCAGCTCGTCGATGGAGTCGATCCACCGGAAGCAGAACTCCGCCTTGCGGCGGATCGACGGGATGTTCTCGATCGCGGCGAACGCCTCGGCCCGCTCCTGCTCGTCGGGGACGTACGTGTCGAGCAGGTTCAGGTAGAACTGGACGTGGACGGCCTCCTCGAACAGTTGACGGGACAGGTAGAGCCGCCCCTCGGGCGAGTTGACGTGCTGGTAGAGGTTGAGCACCAGGTTGTTGGCGACGATGGTGTCCCCGGTGGCGAAGAACGCGACGAGCCGACTGACCAGGTGCCGTTCGGCCGGGCTGAGCCGGTCGAGGTCGGTGAGGTCGGAGTGCAGGTCCACCTCCTCCACGGTCCAGGTGTTCTTGATCGCGTCGCGGTACCTGTCGAAGAAGTGCGGGTAGCGCATGGGCCGGAGGGTGAGGTTCATCCCGGGGTCGAGCAGCATGTGCGTGGTCCTCGTGGCGTCGGGGTCGCGTGGCACGGCGGCGGGTGTCGCGGAGACCGTCACTGGCACGCCTCGCAGGACTCCGGGTTCTCCAGGGAGCAGGCCAGGGCCTCCGCCTCGGCGGCGCTGGGCAGCACTGCCACCAACGACGCGGAGGCGGCAGCCGCTGCCGAACCGGCCAGGACGGCGGGCGCGACGGCCGTCGAACCGGCGGCGACGGTGGCCTGCTGGATCCGGGTCGCCGGACGCGACCGCAGGTAGTAGGTGGTCTTCAGTCCCGACTTCCAGGCGTAGCGGTACATCGAGGAGAGCTTGCCGATGGTGGGCGCGGCCAGGAAGAGGTTCAGCGACTGCGACTGGTCGATGAAGGGCGAGCGGGCGGCAGCCAGGTCGATCAGCGCCCGCTGCGGCAGCTCCCAGGCGGTTCGGAACAGCTCCCGTACGTCCGCCGGCAGCTCCGACACCCCCTGGACCGACCCGTCGGCCCGGCGGATCTCGGTACGGATCCGGTCGGTCCACAACCCCCGCGCCTTCAGCTCCCGAACCAGGGCGGTGTTGATCTGGAGGAACTCACCGGACAGGGTCTCCCGCTTGAACAGGTTGGACACCTGCGGCTCGATGCACTCGTAGCACCCGGCGATGGCGGCGATGGTGGCGGTCGGGGCGATCGCCACCAGCAGCGAGTTGCGCAGACCGGACGCGGCGACCCGCTCGCGCAGCGCCGACCACCTGTCGGTCTGGACGCCGGTGACCCCCCACAGGTCCGGTTGCAGCTGTCCCCGGGCGGCCCGGGTCTCGGCGAAGGCCGGGTGCGGGCCGAAGCGCTCGGCCAGTCCGGCCGAGGTCTCCAGGGCGGTGAGGTACAGCTCCTCACCGATCCGGGTGGACAGTTCCTTGGCCTCCGGCGAGTCGAAGGGCAGCCGCAGGGCGAAGAAGACGTCCTGCAGGCCCATCATGCCCAGCCCCACCGGACGCCAGCGGGGGTTGCTCGCCGCCGCCTGGGGAGTCGGGTAGTAGTTGATGTCGATGACCCGGTCCAGGAAGGTGACGGCGGTCCGCACCGTGGCGCGCAGCTTCGCCCAGTCCAGGTCCCCGTCGGCGAGGTGGGCGGCGAGGTTGACCGAGCCGAGGTTGCAGACGGCGGTCTCGGAGTCGCTGGACACCTCGATGATCTCGGTGCACAGGTTGGACAGGTGCACGACGTTGCCGGGCTCGGCGGTCTGGTTGCACAGCCGGTTCGAGGCGTCCTTGAACGTCATCCACCCGTTGCCGGTCTGGGCCAGGGTCCGCATCATCTTGCCGTACAGCTCCCGGGCGGGCAGCTGACGCACGTAGCGGCCCTCGGCCTCGGCGGCCCGGTACGCGGCCTCGAACTCCGCCCCCCACAGGTCGGACAGGCCGGGGACCTCGTCCGGGTCGAACAGCGACCAGATCCCGTCGTCCTCGACCCGGCGCATGAACTCGTCCGGGATCCAGTTGGCCAGGTTCAGGTTGTGGGTCCGACGGGCGTCCTCGCCGGTGTTGTCCCGCAGCTGCAGGAACTCCTCGATGTCGGGGTGCCACGGCTCCAGGTAGACGCAGGCCGCGCCCTTGCGCCGGCCGCCCTGGTTGACCGCCGCGACGCTGGCGTCCAGGGTGCGCAGCCACGGCACGATCCCGTTGGAGCGGCCGTTGGTGCCCCGGATCAGCGCGCCCCGGGAGCGGACCCGGGAGAACCCGATGCCGATGCCACCGGCGAACTTCGACAGGTTCGCGACCTGGGCGTAGCGCTGGTAGATGGAGTCGAGTTCGTCACGCGGAGAGTCGACCAGGTAGCAGGAGGACATCTGGGTGTGCGCGGTGCCGGAGTTGAACAGCGTCGGTGAGCTGGGCAGGTAGGCCAGGCTCGACATGAGTCGGTAGAACTCGACGGCCTCCCCCGGCTCCTGGGACAGCCCGCAGGCCACCCGCAGCAACCAGTACTGCGGGGTCTCCACCACCTGCCGGCCGGTCGGGTGGCGGAGCAGGTAGCGGTCGTACACGGTGCGCAGTCCGAAGTACTCGAAGCGCAGGTCACCGGCGTCGTCGACGGCCGCGTCGAGGACGTCGGCGTGGGTGGCGACGAACCGCGCCGTGTCGTCGCCGATCAGGCCGAGGGTGTGGCCGTGGGCGACGGCCTGACTGAAGGTCGCCAGCCCCTGCCCCCGGACCTCCGTGCCGACCTCGGCGGCCAGCAGCCGGGCGGCGAGCCGGGAGTACTGCGGTTCGGTGCCGATCAGCTCGGCCGCGGTCTGCACCACGAGGCGGTCGACCTCGTCGCTGCTCGCGCCGTCGTAGAGGCCCTCGACGGTACGGGTGGCCACCCGCATCGGGTCGACGTCGGTCAGGTCGGCGGCCCACCGGCGTACCGAGTGGGCGATCTGGCCGGCGTCGACCAGGTCGACGGCGCCGTCACGGGTGCGGACCCGGACCCGTCGTGGCCCGGACGGGTCGGACTCGCCGACGGCGGCGGCCGGGAACATCTCGGTGACTGTCACCACTGACTCCTCGCGAGTTCGAGACCGGAGGGTCCGACAGCAGCACGGGACGGACACCGGCGGACGCACGCCGGTGTCGACGCGGGCTCGCGAGGGCGTCGGCCGTCCCACGCGGCCTCGGACCGCCGCCCACCCACTGCGGGGTACGCGGCGCGCTGGCAGGTCTTCGGACTCGCGGGCCTGGCCGGGATCACCGGTCTCCTACTGGCCGTCGCTTCCCAGGCCGGTGTCGGCCCAGTGCTGATGACGGCGGTCGTTCCCACTCACCGCTGCGGGGCAGTCCCGGATTCCCACCGGGTTCCCTCTTGCCTCGTCCGCTCGGGATGAACGGCCGAACCAGCTGCGCTCGACACCATATATAGGGAGCGCAGCATTGTCACACCCAACATGTCGGGTCCGGGCGTGTCGAGGTCGTCGCAGGGCTGCGGCGAAGCGGAGTGGCCACCCCGGCGGAGGCTCGGATCATCGCAAGCGCCGGGGTGGCCGGGTGTGTCGTCCGGCAGCGTCCACACCGAACGGCATCCCCCCTCATGAATACCGCCACAGGGAGGCTGTTGCAACCTATGTGCAGTAGCGGCCCGAGGGGTCGGGCGGACAGCCGGCTGCGGCACGGAACTCGTCCGGGTCGACCTCCTCCGCCCCGTCCGGGTCGACGAGGTCGGCGGAGGCGAGGTCGAGGTGCGCCACCAGGTCGTCGCCGTGGAGTGCGTCGGGGGTGAGCCACCCGAGCAGGGCGGCGCGGGCGCGCACCCGGTCACCGGTCCGGCCGGTACCCAGCTCGGCGAACTCCACCCGGGCCGGCACCTCCCCGACGTCGACGAGGTGCCGGGCCAGACCGGCCGCCGCCGGGAGGGTGAGCCGGAGCCCACCGGCCTGCGTCACGGCGTGTCGGGCGAACAGCTCGGCCCGGTGGTGCGGGGTGTGCAGGGTCAGCGAGTCGGCGCGGGCCAGCAGCGCGTGCAGCCGCACTGCCGGGGTGTCGACGATCGCCGGGGATTGCTGGATCTTGCCCAACTCCACCACCTCCGATTAGGTTAGGCTTACCTTAGTTGAGAGGTGATGATGAACCAGTCCCGCCCGAAGATCAAGCGGTCCCGCCGACTCGGTATCCCGCTGACCCCCAAGTGCGTGCAGTACTTCGAACGCCGCCCGTACCCGCCCGGAGTGCACGGCCGGGCCGCCCGCAGGACAGAGAGCAACTACAAGGTCCGGCTGCTCGAAAAGCAGCGCCTGCGGGCCCAGTACGACCTGCGCGAGGGGCAACTGCGGCGGGCGTTCGACAGGGCGGTACGCCGGCCCGGCAAGACCGGCGAGGAGCTGGTCGTCGACCTGGAGTGCCGCCTCGACGCCCTCGTCCTGCGGGCCGGCTTCGCCCGGACCATCTACGCGGCCCGCCAGCTCGTCACCCACCGTCACGTCACCGTCAACGGTCGACGGGTGGACCGCCCCTCGGCCCGGCTGCAGCCGGAGGACCGGATCGGGGTGGTGGAGTCCAGCCGGACCAAGGCCCCGTTCCTCGTCGCCGCCGCCGGGGCGCACGCTCCGCAACGGACCGCCCCGTACCTGGACGTCGACCTGTCCGGGCTCACCGCGCGGCTGATCCGGCTCCCGCAACGCGCCGAGGTGCCGGTGATCTGCGACGAGCAGCTCGTCGTCGAGCACTACTCGCGCTGACCGGTCCCCCGGTCGAACACCACTCGCCCCGGCCCCCGGCTGAGGCGACCGATCGTGCTGGTCCCCGACCAAGGCGACCAGGCCGGACGACCCGGCCCCTTGCCGGGGGCGGGGTCGTCCGGCACGACGGGGATCAGGAGGCGGTGGGTGCCCCCGTCCGCGCCCGGCGGGACCTGAGGAGACCGACGACCACGTCGACGACGAGGAACCCGAGCAGGCTCACCCCGAGCAGGGGCAGAGCCAGGCCGACAGCGATGCTCACCGGGACCCCGACCAGGATCAGCCAGGTGGGAGCGGAGTCCCAGGCGCCCCGGGCCGGCGCCGCACCGACGAGCGCCCGGCGACCGTCCTTGGTGGGGCGACGCTGCCACCACATCCGGTATCCCCAGAAGGTGACGCAGAGCAGACCGACGGCGAGCGCGGCCAGGACGATCTGGTTGGCCACCCCGAACAGGACGCCCATGTGCACGAGGATCCCCCAGGAGGTCAGCTTCGCCAGCACCGGCCAGTCGGCGTGGTCGACCCGGTCGGTGACGGTCCCGGCGGACGGGTCGACGGCGACCACGTCGGAGCGGGTCGGCCAGACCTGGTCGACCTGGCCGACCCGCCAGGCCGAGGTCGCCTCGGCCGGCGGGGTCACCGTCACCGGCCCGGACAGGCCCGCGTCCCGGGCGACCCCCAGCACCGTGTCGGCGTCGGCCGGGTCCACCTCGACGGCGACGGGAGCGGCACCGTGGTGTCCACCGGAGACCGCCGGGGCACCGGTGAGCGAGGTCGACACCTGCGGGGTGCGAGCGTCCAGGACGTCCAACGCCGACCCGAAGTTCCCACCCGCATACCGCGACCAGGTCAACCCGGTGGCGGACAGGACGAGCAACCCGGCCAGCAACCACACCCCGACGGCCGCGTGCCAGCCCCGGGTACGGCGTACCCCCTTGCGGGCCTTCAGGTCGGGCACCAGGAACCGCCGCCCACGGCTGCGACGCCACCACAGGACCACGCCGCCGAGCGCGACGACCCAGAGCCAGCTCGCCGCCAACTCCGAGTAGTGCCGACCGAGGTCGCCGAGGTGCAGGTTGCGGTGCAGGTCGTCGATCCAGGTGGTCACCGGGGTCGACCCGAACCAGGTGACCAACTGACCGCGCACCACAGCGGTGTACGGGTCGACGTACACGGTGTGCGACTTCTCTCCCAGTTCCGGCAGGGAGAACACCACCTCCGTGGTGCGGTCCGGCGCGGCCGGGGTGGTGACCGAGGTCAGCGTGCCGTCCGGGTGGGCGGCGCGGGCGGCGGCGATCTGCTCGGCGAGCGGCCGGGGCTGGTCACCGACGGCGTCCACGAACAGCTCCTGGCGGTAGACCACCGCGTCCAGCTGCGGTACGACCGTGTACAACAGCCCGGTCAACGCCGCCACCACGATGAAGGGGGCGACCAGCACCCCGGCGTAGAAGTGCAGCCGCAACAGCAGGGCACCGGCGCCGGAGGTCGGCTGCCGCCGTCCGGGCGGTCCGGCGGGTGGAGGTGTCGACGGGGCCGTCTTCGGCAGCTCCGGGGCGAGTGACATGGGCGGGCCTTCCTGACTGGCAGCGGCGACGCCGCTCGGGGCGGTGCGTCGAGGAGTAGTCGCACAGCCGTGCCGGCTGGTTCCCGACGATCGCCACCCGGAGTGCCACACCGGCCACCCGGCAGACCCGGTCAGGTGAGGCAGCCCTTCCCGAAACACCCCGAAATGGGGCAGATTCTCGGGGCGTCACCGGGTCGTCAGCGGGTAACCCCGGGACCGGACACCACCTGTGAGAAGAGGCTGATCATGACCGACATGCTGGAGATGCCCCGGGTCCACGAGTGCACGGTGACCGACTGCGGGTACAACCACGACGGCTGCCACGCCTTCGCCATCACCATCGGCGAGGAGAGTGCCGCCTGCACCACCTTCATCGACACCTCCGCCAAGGGCGGACTGGACCGGGTGATCGCCCAGGTCGGCGCCTGCCAGCGAGCGGACTGTCGGTTCAACGAACAGTTGGAGTGCAACGCCCCGTCGATCCGGGTCGGCCCCGGTCAGGACATCGCCGACTGCCAGACGTACGAACCCCGGTGATCCGAGGCGCACCACGACCGGGGGTCCCGCACACGGTGGGGGACCCCCGGTCGCTCCGGATCCCACCCACCTGTCACCGCAGTCGGCGACGCCCGCTGAGCCAGACGCGGGCGGCGGTGCCGTTGAGCGCCACCAGCACCCAGGCCAGGAGGCCGATCCCGACGACGGTGATCGCCCCGAACATGCCCAACGAGGCCACTGCAAGCAGAGCCGACAGCGCGAACGCCGGGTAGGCCGCCCAGCGTCGCCGGGTGACCAGTGCGGCCGCCACGCCGACGCTGGCCACCGCCATGACGGCGAAGAACGCGGCGGCACCGATCGACCCGGAGTCGGACACCAGTCGATGCACGGTGGCCAGGGCGAACAACAGGGCCAGCAGACCGAACAGCAGCACCGTGACCCGAACCGGCGCGGGCATCGGAGGGTGCCGGAGCAGATCCCCCCACCCGCCGACGGGAGAACGCAAGACCATGCCTCCCACGATGGACTTCTACAGTGAACGACAACCGACCACTGTCAGCAAGCTGACAGTGGTCGGTTGGACTTCCCCCGGCCGACACCGATCCGGGTTCGCTCCCTGCGGTTCGGCGCCGGTGGGTGGAAGGGTCTTACCGGACGGTCACCGGGAGAAGGCGACGAACTCGGAGATCGACCACCAGTTGCTGGCCGACCCGGTCTGGACCACCCGGATGTAGCGGGCGTTACGCGGCGAGAAGTCCGCGGCGATCGTCTCCGCCCCCGGTCCGCTGGCGACCGGGGAACCCCAGTTCGACCCGTCGGTGGAGAGGAACACCTGGTAGCCGCGGGCGTAGTCGGCACCGTTACTGACCAGGGAGATCCCGCTGACCGAACGCGACGAGCGCATGTCCACGGTGACCGACTGACCGTTCACCATCGGGTTGCCGGTGGTGAACCGGCTGCGCGGGTCACCGTCGAGCATCTTCGCCGGCTCGCTGCCCCGCCCGGCACCGGACGCGGTGGCGGTCCACCCGCTGCGGTCCAGGACCGTACGGCTGCCCGGGACCTGGTAGTGCTCGTCCAGGGCCGCACCGGCCTGCGGATCGAACTGCGAGTAGCCACGGGCGTCACACTGCCGACCAGCGTTGATGCAGTGCTTGACCAGCGCGCTCAGCGTCGGGGCGTCCCAGGCGTTGTAGAAGTCGTAGTGGAACGTGAAGCCCCTGCCGCTGGCGAGCTTCACCCGGGACATGTCCCCGCTGACCGGGAAGGCCATCTTGAACTCGAGCATCGGCACGGCGACCGGGTGGCTCGTCGGGCAGACGCCGTCCCTCGGGTACACGATGTGGCTGACGTGGTCCGGGGAGTCCAGGTGCTTGCCGTCCCAGCAGCTCGGTGCCTGCATCCGGATGTTGAGCTGGGTCCCGGACGGGCAGTTGGCGGGGAAGTCGACGTTGTCGTAGCTGTCGCCGCACTCCCAGCCCTTCTGGTAACCGGGGGCCGCGGCGAACTGCTGCGCGGTCGTCATCGGGCTGCCCACCAGGTACCGCAGGCCCACCGGGAACGGCCGGACGCTGGTGTAGTCGCGTACACCGCTCTTGTAGTAGATGACCTGCGGGCCGACCGGCTGGATGGGCTGGTCACCGTTGAGCACGGTGGGCATCCAGTAGGCGGACCGGTCGCCGGGGACCCGGCACAGGGTCGAGCCGCGCATCAGCGACTCGGTGGTGCTCGACGCCTTCGTGGTGGTGTTGCCCATGAAGGTGTGGTTGTGCGAGGCACCCGCCTGGTTGAAGAAGACGATCGGGTCGTCGTCCAGGCGGTGGCTCACCGAGCAGTTCGCCTGGAACTCGCGGTGCGCCTTGCGCGGCGGGGTCTTCGTGGAGGGGACCACCCCGGTCACCGGGTTCTCGGCCAGGACGTACTCGCCGGGCGCGGGGGCCCGGTGTCCCTGGTGGGGGCTCCCGGTCGACGACTGCGGACGGGGCCGCTTCGTCTCGCTGGACTCGGACGCGGCCGGGGCCGGCTTGGCCTCCTCGGTCGGCTCCGAGGAGTGCTCGTGCTCCGGTGCCACGGCGGGCACCGGCTCGCCCTGCGGCGCCGGGGCCTTCTCGGCACCGGTGAGCTGCAGCGGACCGACCGCCGTCCAGGACGCCACACCGACGGTCGTGGCGAGGGCGGCCGCCACCAGGGCATAGCGCAGACGCAACCGGCGTGGGCCGGACGACGGCGAGATCGGGGTTCCCATGAAGCCTCCGAGAAAGCAACGAATCGAGTCTGGACGACGGCGTACGCTAACCAGACCCGAGGCCGGGACGAATGAGGCGAAGGACCCAGGCGGGCACCGTCGAGGCCCAGGTCCGCGCGAGGAGGAATGGAGCCGACACCTACCGTCACCTCGCCCGCCCGAACACATCTCACGCTCCGCGCAGGACGGATAGCAGCACGTCAGGCGGTCGGGTGGACGTCGGCAAGGTGCGACATCCGGTGTACCGTTAGACGAATCGCGCTTCCGGTTCATGGCTCATACCGCGGGGAGTCGAGTGGTGCCCACCAAAGCGGCTTTCGATACCGCCGATTCCGTGCCGCGCCTGCTGGCCGCCCCACCGGATCCCATCCGCTCGATCCGCATGCCGCACTGGGTCGGCATCAGCGCCCTGGCCGGTGGGATCGTGTTGGCTGCCGTCGTGATCCCCCCGCAGCTGGCCCCCGCCGACGACCAACTGCCGGACCGGTCCCTGGGCGGGGTCGCGGCCACCCCGAGCGGGCCCCCGGAGGTCGGGTCCACCCCGGACGGCGGCCCGGCCGCCCCGCCGGTCACCACCCCGACCCCGACCGACACCCCCTCCGGGCCGAGCCCCAGCCCCCGCGACACCGGGCCCACCCCCACCCCGAGCCGTTCCGAGCAGCCGGAGCAGGGCGGACCCACAGCCACCGCCCCTGCCACCCCGACGCCGACGCGTGACTCCGGCTCGTCGTCGTTCAAGCCGATCACCGTGCAGGCCGAGGACCCCGGCAACGACCTCGGCGGCGGCGCCAAGGTCGCCGCCTGCTCCGCCTGCGACGGTGGTGCCCGCGTCCGCTACCTGGGGACGCTCACCGCCTACCTGAACAACCCCACCGCCGGTCGGCGCACCATCACCGTCACCTACCAGGTGGATGGCCAACGGGAGATCAAGATCTCCGTCAACGACCGGACCCCCACCACCCACGTCGTCACCGGCACCGGCTGGGACAAGCAGCACACCCTGCAGTACACCGCCTCCCTGCCCGCCGGCCGGGTCAGCCTGCGCTTCTTCAATGACACCGGGCCACCACCGGACATCGACAAGATCACCATCAGCTGACCGGCGTCCGATGAGCCGCTTCGTCGCGTACGCCGCCCTGTGCCGGGCCATGCTCCTGGGTCGGCTCGTCCTCACCTTCGCCGCCGTCGGCATCGGCCTGCGGTTGATCGACGACCCGTGGCGAGCCGCCGGCACCCTCGCCGTGATCACCGTGATCACGATGGTGCAGGTCAGCGTGCTGGGCCGGTGGCCCACAGTCATCCGATGGCGGCTGTGCGTCCTGGCCGTCGACGCCGCCCTGATGATCGGTGTCCTGATACTCACCGAGGGTGGGCTCGCCTACTTCTGCTACGCCGCCGGGTACGCCGCGCTCAGCGGGGCCCTGCTGGGCAACCACGGACTGCTGCTGTGGATCGTCAACGCGGGGCTGGGCCTGGCGGTGGCCACCCAACTGCTCAAGACCGCCGGGACCGAGGCCGCCACCTCCATCGTCGCCCCGTTCGTCCTCGCCTTCCCGATGATCTTCATCGTCTGCGGGATCGGTGCCGCCGTCGTGACCGCCAGCCTGGCCCGGTACATCGACGCCTCCGTCACGGCGGTCGCCGGCGCCCACCACTCGGCGGCGGCCTCGGAACGGGCCCGGCTGGCCCGGGAACTGCACGACTCGGTGGCCAAGACCCTGCGGGGGGTGTCGTTCGCCGCGGTGGCGCTGCCCAACCTGCTCCGCCGCCAACCCGACCTGGCCGAGCAGCTCGCCAGTACCGTCTCGGTCGGGGCCGACACCGCGATCCGGGAGGCCCGCAACCTGCTGTCCGGGCTCCGCAGCGACGTGCTGGACCGGCCCTTCCCCGACCAGGTACGGCGGGTGTGTGAGGCCTGGTCCGAGCGGACGCGGGTGCCGGTACGGGTCGCCACCACCGCCGTCGAACCCCCGGTGGCGGCCCGGTACGAACTGAACCAGATCCTCGCCGAGGCGCTGGAGAACGTGGCCCGGCACGCCAGGGCGACAGTGGTCCGGGTCGACCTGGACCAGTACGACGGGAACCTCGTCCTGACCATCAGGGACAACGGGGCCGGATTCGCCACCCCTGCGGAGCTGACCGGACTCTCCGCCTCCGGCAACTTCGGCATCGTCGGGATGACCGAACGGGCCCACGCCGTCGGCGGTACCCTCCGCGTCGACTCGGGTCCCGGAACCGGTACCACGGTGCAGGCGCGGATCCCCCTCTCGGGGGCCGCCCCTGTCGAGCAGGGATCCTCCCGGAGAGCGGTGCACTGGTGATCGAGGTCATGATCGTCGACGACAACCCCATCGTGCGGATGGCGCTGCGCGGATACCTCGCCAGCGCCGAGGACCTGCACATCGTCGGCGAGGCACCCGACGGGCGGACCGCCGTGACGATGGCCCAACGGCTGGTCCCCGACGTGATCCTGCTGGACTACCGGATGCCCATCGCCGACGGGCTCAGCGTCGTCAGCACGCTCGCCGAACGCTCCGCCGTACTCGTGCTGACCAGCGACTCCGCCGACGACCTGATCGCCGCCATGCTGCGCGGCGGGGCCCGGGGCTACCTGGTCCACGGGGAGTTCGACCCGGCGGAGCTGCTGCGGGCGGTCCGGTCGGTCGCCTCCGGCCAGGGGTGGCTGTCGCCACGCAGCGCCTCGGTCACCATCGCGCTGCTGCGCGAACAGGCCGACCGGGAACGGGAGGGGGTCGACCGCGACGAGCAGCTGCGCCGGACCCGGCAGGGCTTCGGCCTGACCCCCCGCGAGCAGGACGTGATGAAGTTGCTCTGCGCCGGGCACTCGAACGCGGCCATCGCCCGGCGACTCCTGCTGACCGAGAAGACGGTGAAGAACCACCTCAACCACATCTTCACCAAGCTCCAGGCCACCAACCGGACCGAGGCGGTCGTCAGGTGGACGGGCCGGGAATAGGTCCGCCCCCGAAGTTCTGGCGAAAGTCGCGCATGGATTGAACGGGACCGCCCCCCGGCGCGTTGTATGGGCGGCGGGGCATTTTCCGCCGGAGTGGACGCCGAGCGGATGGCAGACGAATGAACGACGGATCGACGGCCAGGTGATGGGCGACGTCGGCGACCTCGCCTCCCGCCGGGCCGGTACGGTCAGCGCCCTGATCGTGCACCCGGGCGGGTTCGAGCAGGCCACCATGCGTGGGGTACTCGACACCGGCGAGCGGATACGGGTCGTCGGGCTCACCGGTGACGGCGCTGAGGCGGTACGGCTGGCGCACCGCCTCCGCCCGAACGTGACCCTGCTGGACGACCGGGTGACCAGCCCCGACGGCACCGACCTGGTACGCGCACTGGCGCGACGCTCCCGGGTGCTGCTGCTGACCCGGGCGACCGACCGGGACGCCATCACGGCGAAGCTGCGCACCCCGGTCCGGGGATGCCTGGTGTACGACCACTTCGAGCCGTCCGACCTGCTTCGAGCGGTCAGTGCGGTCGCCGGTGGACTGGGTTGGTTGTCCCCGGTGGCGGTGGCGGCGGCGAGCTGGTCACTGCGCAACCCGGCCGGCGTGGTCGCCGCGGGCTGAACGGAGATGACACCCGTGGGGTCGTCAGACCATCTCGTCGACGCCGCTGAGGATGCCGCGTGCGGCCCGCAGCGCGTAGAACGAGCGCGACCGTACGGTGCCCTCCGGGATGCCGATCCGCGCCGCGGCCTCGGCCGCCGAGGCGTCACCGTAGTACAGCTCCACCAGCACCGTCCGGTGCTCGGGGCTGAGCTTGCGCAGCGCGTCGGCGAGGGTGAACCGGTTCAACAGGTCGTCGTACGCCCCGTCGGGGGCCGGCGCCCAGCTGACGTCCACACCGTAGACCTCGGTCGGGCGGGAGGACCTGGCCCGGGCCGCGTCGATGGCGAGGTAGCGGGCGGCGATGAAGAGCCACCGGCGGACCATCTCGGCCTCGTCGGGCAGGTCCGGCAGCCGCCGCCAGGCCCGCAGCATCGTCTCCTGGAGAAGGTCCTCGGCGACCTCACGCTGCCCCCGGGTCAGCCGCAGGAGGAAGTAGTACAGCGGTTGGGCGTTCGCCGAGAAGACCGCCCGCATCCGGCGTTCCCGGTCCGCGTCGGTGTCGATGTCGGTGTCGGTCTCCCGGACCTTCGTGCACACGTCGCTGTTCACCGCTGCCGCCTCCCCTGGCCCTGCTGATCCCCACGCGCTCGTGACGGACGCTAGTAAAGCGTCGCTCGGGCGGTCCTGAGGCGAAGGACTCACATGGGCCTAGGCCCGGTCCCAAGATCTCAGAATGAACGCCCGCCCCCTCGTGTCCGTCATGGAGGTATGAAGAATAGCCTCGTCAACCGGCCGGGTGGCCGACTGGCGCTGACCGCGTTCGCGGTCGCCTCGGTGCTCCTGGGCAGTGGGCTACTGGCCACCGCCCGGGTCTCCCCGCCCGCACCGACCCAGACGGCCCTCGGCGCGGCCCCGCCGATCGAGGTCCTCGACGGTCCGGGCGTCGTGCTCACCCCCGGCGTGGCCGGGTCGCCGAGCGTGTCCCCGAGCGCCTCCCCCACCCCCACCCCCAGCACCGTCCCGTCGCCCTCCCCGACCCGGGTCGCCGCAGCACCCGAGGCCGTCGAGTCGAGCCGGGCGCCCCGCCGTACCGCCCCGGCACCGCAGGCGGCGGTCACCTCCGCGAAGAAGGGCGTCGGCGCCTGGCGGTTCGACGGGGTCAGTCAGGCGTTGGAGGCGTCGACGGCGAGTTGGTACTACACGTGGAGCACCCGACGTGAGGGCATCGACACCCCGAGGGGTGTCCAGTTCGTACCGATGATCTGGGGTCCGGGCAGCGTCACCGACCAGGCCCTCGCCGAGGCGCGGGCGGCCGGGCCGTACCTGCTCGGGTTCAACGAGCCGGACCTCGCCGAGCAGTCCAACATGAGCGTCGAGGAGGCGCTGCGGTTGTGGCCGAGGCTGATGTCGACGGGTAGCCGGCTGGGCAGTCCGGCCGTCGCGTACGGCGGGGCCGACCCGGGCGGCTGGTTGGACCGGTTCATGTCGGGTGCGAAGGAGCGCGGCTACCGGGTCGACTTCATCGCCCTGCACTGGTACGGCGGGGACTTCGACTCGGAGCGGGCTGTCGGGCAGCTCCAGCGCTACCTCGCCGACGTGTACGCCCGGTACCGGCTGCCGATCTGGTTGACCGAGTTCGCGCTGATGGACTTCTCCGGCGGGGCGGTCCGCTTCCCCACCCAGCAGCAGCAGGCCGCCTTCCTCACCGGCGCGACGAAGATGCTCGGCAACACCTCGTACGTGCACCGGTACGCCTGGTTCGGGTTGCCGGCCACCGACCGGGACCGGACCGGACTGTTCCGCAGCGGCACCGAGGCGACTGTGGTGGGTCGGGCGTTCCAGGCCGCCGGCTGACGCCGGCCCCGTCCACCTCCGGCTACGACCGACGCCCGGAGCCGGGTCGAAAGACCCAGCTCCGGGCGTCTCCGACAGGCCGACTCCGGGCGCATCAGTCCGGTCAGCGCACCTCGATCTCGTGCAGCGAGTACCCGTAGCCCTGCAGAGCCCGGGCCGTGCCGACCACCCGCACGTAGCGCACCGGAGAGCGGGGCACGGCGACAGTCACGCTTCCGCCGGCTCCGGTGGTGGTCCGGTAGACGGCCCGCCAGGTCCTGCCGTCGGTCGACACCTCGATCCGGTACGCCGTCGCGTACGCCCGCTCCCACAGCAGCCGCACCTGGGTCACCTGCCACACGTCACCGAGGTCCACCGCGATCCACTGCGGGTCGGAGCCGAAGGCGCTGCTCCACCGGCTCTCCGTGTTCCCGTCGATGGCGTACCGGGCGTCCCAGACGGCGTTGACCTCGACACTGGAGGCGTTGGCGACGCCCCCGAGGGCCAGGTTCCGGCCGGAGCTGTTGACCCGGCCGGGCATCGTCGTGGCCGCCGGGGGTGCCGGGTTCTGCGCGGCGGGCCGGTCGCTGGTCCGGCTGACCGGCGGAGGGGCCACGGGTCGACCGTCTCCGCCGGTGGCCGGGCTCGGTGGGGATCCGGCCGGTCCGGGGGTGCCACCGGCTTCCGGTGGGGATCCGGCCGGGGCGGTCCCGCTGGGGGTCGGGGCGGGGCTACCCGGGTCGGCGGTCGGGTCGGCGTCCGGGTCGGCCTCCGGGTCGGCGCTGGCCGGATCGACAGGGAAGGGGTCCGGCAGCGGGGGCAGGGCGGGGTCGATCGACGACTCGGGCGGCAACGCCACCTCGGCCGCCGGGGCCGTCGGGCCGCCCGACTGTCCCGGGTTCTGGTTGAGGACGTACCCGCTGGCGGTGGCGACCGCCAGCACCGCGGTGGCCGCCAGGACCGGGGCGGCCCGTCGCCGGGACCGCTTGCGGTGCCCGACGATGGGTCCGCGGGACTCGCTGCCCGGCGTGGCGATCGACCCCACCGGCGGCTTGGTCACCTCCGACGGCGTCTCGGTCCCCCCGGTGGGCGCGGCGGCCCGCTCCGTCGCCGCCGCGTTCGCGGGGGTCGACGGTCCGGCGGTGGTCGACGCCCGGGGTGCGCCTCCCGACCGTGCCCCGGTCACCGCGACCGGGGGCGTCTTCGGGCTCTGGGGAGCCGTCACCACCTGCGGGGCGGCCTGGCGGACCCCCTCGACCGGGACGGGCTGCCGCGTCGTCGACACGACCGTCGGCTGGGCGGGCCGGGTCTTCGACCCACCGGGCCGACCGTCGGCCGGGACCGGCCGTGCCGGCGTCGGCGCGCCCGGTCCGGAAGATATGAAGAGCAAACGTCTGAAATCCATACACCACATTAATGAACTCCTTTGACATCTTATGCATTTTAATATGG
>NZ_JBEPEQ010000026.1:0-58115 GCF_040300925.1 Micromonospora sp. NPDC000207 | reverse complement strand
AGACCGCCCGGGTCGAAACCGCCCGGCACCGCCCAGGCGTCGAACCATCCGTCGGTGGCCGCCCGCATCGCGGCGCACCGGTCCACCAGGTCGGCCAGGGGAGGGTACGACTCGGGGTTGATCTCCTCCCGGCGCAGCCGGGAGACGAGGCTGTGGGGCTGGTTCGGTCCGTACGTGAGGTCGACCGCCCGCAGTTCGGCCACCGCGTCGCGGAGCGCCTCGCCGACGGCCCGCCGACCCAGCTCGTACGGTGCGTTGAGGATCAGGGTGTACTCGGCGGTGCTGGTCCGTACGGTGTGGGTGGCGCTGAGCCGCCCGGTGTCCGGGGCGCCCGAGCCTGCCGGGACCGGCCTGGACGGCCCGAGCCGAAGGTCCGGGCGGCGGACCGGCTGGTCCACCCGGTGGGTCGGTGGTGGCTGGTCGATCCGCATCACGTGCTCCCTCACCGGCGGCGCCGCGTCGTCGTGGCCGTGGGGACCCGTCCGGCGCCCCTGGTCACACGGTAGGCAGCGAAGTTGACCGGGTCATGAATGCCGCCTGTAAAGGGTCTGTGCATCCGACTTTCCCACGATCCGGAAGATGTGTACCGGGAGGCGGGATGGCGTCGTACCGTTGCGCCCAGGTGACGAGGTTGAGGAGTCGATGGTGGCACGGATCGCGGTGGTGGCCGGAGACGGGATCGGACCCGAGGTGGTCGCGCAGGCCCGTAAGGTCATCGACGCAGTCCTTCCCGGGGTCGAGGCCACCGAGTACGACCTGGGCGCGGCGCGCTGGCACCGGACCGGTGAGGTGCTGCCCGACTCGGTCCTGACCGAGCTGGCCGACCACGACGCCATCCTGCTCGGCGCTGTCGGCGACCCGACGGTCCCGCCGGGGGTGTTGGAGCGGGGCCTGCTGCTCAAGCTCCGGTTCGCCTTCGACCAGTACGTCAACCTTCGCCCGTCGCGGCTCTGGCCGGGCACCACCGGCCCGCTGGCCAACGTCAAGCCCGGCGAGGTGGACCTCGTCGTTGTCCGGGAGGGCACCGAGGGCCTCTACGCCGGTGCCGGTGGCTCCCTGCACCGGGACACCCCGGCCGAGGTGGCCACCGAGGAGAGCCTGAACACCCGCCACGGCGTGGAGCGGGTGATCCGGGACGCGTTCGCCCGGGCCTCCCGCCGGGAGCGGCGCAAGGTCACCCTGGTGCACAAGACCAACGTCCTGACCCACGCCGGGTCGCTGTGGTCGCGCGCCTTCGAGGCGGTCGCCGCCGAGCACCCGGACGTGACCACCGAGTACCAGCACGTGGACGCCGCAGCGATGTTCCTGGTCACCCAGCCCCAGCGGTACGACGTGGTGGTCACCGACAACCTCTTCGGTGACATCCTCACCGACATCGCCGCCGCCGTCACCGGCGGGATCGGGCTCGCCGCCAGCGGTTGCATCAACCCCGACGGCACCTACCCGTCGATGTTCGAGCCGGTCCACGGCTCGGCCCCGGACATCGCCGGCAAGGGGCTGGCCGACCCGGTCGCGGCGGTCCTCTCCGCCGCGCTCCTGCTCGACCAGCTGGGACACCCGGAGGCTGCCGCGCGGGTCACCGACGCGGTCGCCACGGAGCTGGCCGGTCGGCGGGCGGGCGTACCGCTGAACACCGACGAGGTGGGCGACCGGCTCGCCGGCTACGCGACCTCCTGACCCGCGTCGAGGCGTGACCCGGCCGGTGCGCCGGGGCCTGCGCCGCGACCCGGCCGGTGCGCCGATCCCCGGCCCGTGACGGACTGCTGTCCCCGGTCCCCGTACCCTCGTCTGCGCGGGGCTCGTCGACCGATTGTCGACAGCACCGCAGGTGTCGTCTGCCCCGAACTGCGCTTTTCGCTGAACGACCGTTCGGGGTAGGTTTCTCAGCAATGCCGTCGGCGTGTCCTACCGGCACGCCGGAACCCCAGGGAGGTCAGTCCGATGAGCGGTGGTGACAAGCTCGACTTCGAGATCCGTCCGAATCCCGCGCCGGTATCCGCCGCGGACCGGGCCACCCTGCTGGCCGACCCGGGATTCGGTCGGGTCTTCACCGACCACATGGTCACCATCCGGTACGCCGACGGCAAGGGCTGGTACGACCCCCGCGTCGAGGCGCGGGCACCGATCCCGATGGACCCGGCCAGCGCGGTGCTGCACTACGCGCAGGAGGTCTTCGAGGGGATGAAGGCGTACCGCAGCGTCGACGGCGGAGTGACGCTGTTCCGCCCGGGGGCGAACGCCGCCCGGCTGAACACCTCCGCCCAGCGTCTGGCAATGCCGTCGCTGCCCGCCCCGGTGTTCCTCGACTCTCTGCACCGGCTCGTCGAGATCGACAGGGAGTGGATCCCCGAGGGGGAGGACGGCAGCCTCTACCTGCGGCCGTTCATGTTCGCCAGCGAGGTCTTCCTCGGTGTCCGTCCGGCGAACGAGTACCTCTACTGCGTGATCGCCTCCCCGGTCGGGGCGTACTTCTCCGGCGGGGTCAAGCCGGTGACGGTCTGGGTGTCGCCGAACTACACCCGGGCCGCCCCGGGCGGCACCGGAGCGGCCAAGTGCGGCGGCAACTACGCCGCCTCGCTGGCGGCCCAGGCCGAGGCGATCGAGGCCGGCTGCGACCAGGTGGTCTTCCTCGACGCCGTGGAGCAGCGGTACGTCGACGAGCTGGGCGGCATGAACGTCTTCTTCGTCTACGACGACGGCACGGTGGTGACGCCCCCGCTGACCGGCACGATCCTGCCGGGCATCACCCGGGACGCGATCCTCACCCTGGCCGCCGAGGCCGGGCACCGGGTCGAGGAACGGCCGGTGAGCTTCGCCGACTGGCAGTCCGACGCCGCCGGTGGTCGCCTCCGTGAGGTCTTCGCCTGCGGTACGGCGGCGGTGGTCACCCCGATCGGGCAGGTCCGCTTCCCCGACGGGGAGTTCACCATCGGGGGCGGTGAGCCCGGCGAGGTGACGATGGGTCTGCGTCAGCAGCTCGTCGACATCCAACGGGGCAAGGTCGCCGACCCGCACGGCTGGGTCCACCGGCTCCTCTGACACCGGGTCCTCAGGCACCCGTGGGCGGGGCCGGACCGACTCCGGTCGGTGCCGGTCCGGAGACGACGCAACGAGACGACGACGGCCGGTGAGACCACGTCTCACCGGCCGTCGTCACCGTTCGGTCAGAGGATCGCGCCGCCCGCGCTGTTCGGCGGGGTCGCGGAGTGCCGCTCGCCGTAGTAGCCGCCGAGCTGCTCCCGGTACGTCGGGTCGGAGTGGCTGCTCTCGTCGTACTCCGGGGCCGCCTTGATCTGGTCCTTGTCCCGGTCGACGTAGACCTTCTGGTCGTCGTGGTCCACCCGGTCGACGGTCCCGGCGGGCAGCATGACCTTCTTGCCGAAGATCCACGGGCCGGTGTCCACCACGAGGTAGCTGTCGTCCACGGAGTGGCTCGCCTTGTCGATCTTGCCGATGCTGCCGTCGAGCGCCTCGACCTTGTAGCCGGTCAGGTCCGCGTCGGTGACGCCGGACTCGTCCCGGTAGCGCCACGGGTCGAAGCCACCGGCCGGGGCACCACCGGCGACGGCGCCCTGCGGGTCGATCGGTGCGGTGGCCTGCCCGTCGGCAGGAAGCCCCGCCCCGGTTCCGTGGCTCGGCGTCGCGTGGCCCGGCGTGGGCGTGGCGCCGAAGCTCTGCCCGGTGGCCTCGGGGGTGTGGGTGTCCATCGGCGTGTGCGTGTCGATGCGCTCCATGAGGGATGCTCCTGACCCGGCCGTGTCGGCCGCCTGGGAGGTGCAGATGTGCTGTCCCCGAAACTCCTACCCGCGCGGTCCGCTGCTACACACCCGATCTGCCGGGTGTTTTCCACCCCGAATCCGGCAGACGCGCGAGGGCCGGCACCCCCGAGGAGTTCTCTCGGAAAGTGTCGGCCCTCGACCTGTCGGCTGAGTGCGTACTCAGGCGAGCGCGGCCTGAGCGTCCAGCGCCACGGCGGCGGCGTGCACCACCGCGGCGATACGCAGTCCCTCGTGGATCTGCTCCCGGGAGAACCCGGAGGCACGCAGGGTCTTCTCGTGTGACTCCAGGCAGACCCCGCAGCCGGTGATCGCCGAGACGGCGAGGCACCACAGCTCGAAGTCGCCCTTGTCCACCCCCGGCCGGGCGATGATCTGCATCCGCAGCCGGGCCGGGATCGAGGCGTACTGCTCGTCACCGATGAGGTGCTTGGCCCGGTAGTAGACGTTGTTCATCGCCATGATCGTGGCGGCACCCTTGGCCGCCTCGACCGCCTCCGGGGTCAGGTGGTTCGACGCCTCCTCGGCGACCTCCTTGAGCAGCACCGCGTTGCGCCCGGCCACCGCACAGGCCAGGGCGGTGCCCCAGGCCTGCTCCGGCTTGAGGGTGGAGGTGCCGATGGTGGAGCCGAGGTTGAGCCGGATGTCCTTGGCGTACTCCGGCAGGACCGCCTTGACCGCGTCGAGCCCCATGTCAGGCTCCGGCGCCGGCGAGCAGCTGGGTGGCGTCCAGGGTGTCGCCGCCCTTGTTCCAGTTGCACGGGCACAGCTCGTCGGTCTGGAGGGCGTCGAGCACCCGCAGCACCTCGGAGACGTTCCGGCCGACCGAGCCGGCGGTGACCATCGCGAACTGGATCTCGTTGTCCGGGTCGACGATGAAGGTCGCCCGCTGGGCCACGCCGTCCGAGCCGAGGATCCCGCAGGCCTCGGTCAGCTCCCGCTTGATGTCGCTGAGCATCGGGAACGGCAGGTCGCGCAGGTCCGGGTGGTCCTTGCGCCAGGCGTAGTGGACGAACTCGTTGTCCACCGACACCCCGAGGACCTGGGCGTCACGGTCGGCGAAGTCGCCGTTGAGCCGCCCGAACTCGGCGATCTCGGTGGGACAGATGAAGGTGAAGTCCTTCGGCCAGAAGAACACCACGCGCCACTGACCCTGGTGGGTCTTGTGGTTGATCGTGTCGAACGCCTTCTCCGCGTCGAGCGAGACGCAGGCGGTCAGTTCGTACTCGGGGAACTGGTCACCGACAGTGAGCACGGGGTCCTCCTTGACTACGGCGCGAGGCCGGTAACTGGATCGGTTCCAGATACTGCCGTAACGGTGTTTCCTGCTGGTGGCGGCCGGGCTACTTGTGAAGTCGATCACCGGCGGCCTGTCGTGCCCGACACTGGGCAGGGATGAGGTATCGCCACCCACCGTCACCGTCCCGACATGTGGGTTTCGCGCCCCGGAACCGCCTCGCGGGTGGCAGAGTACGGAACGTGACCAGGTCCGTCCTGATTATCGCCACCTAGCGCGCCGGCCTTCCTTCGCCGACGCGCAGACCTCCCGCATCCGCGGGGGGTCTTTTTGTTGCTCCCGGAAGCTCCCAGAAAGGCCCCCGATGACGTTCCAGGTGTACGACACGACGTTGCGCGACGGTGCCCAGCGCGAAGGGCTCACGTACTCGGTCGTCGACAAGCTCGCGGTGGCCCGCCTCCTCGACGAACTGGGCGTCGGTTTCATTGAGGGCGGCTGGCCGGGCGCGGTCCCCAAGGACACCGAGTTCTTCCGCCGGGCCCGTACCGAACTCGACCTCAAGCACGCCGTCCTGGTCGCCTTCGGTGCCACCCGCAAGGCCGGTGTCGCGGTCGCCGACGACCCCCAGGTCCAGGGACTGCTCGACGCCGAGACCCCCGCCGTCGCACTCGTCGCCAAGGCCGACATCCGGCACGTGGAGCGGGCGCTGCGTACCACCGGCGAGGAGAACCTGGCGATGGTCCGGGACACCGTGACGCACCTCGTCGCCCGGGGGCGGCGGGTCTTCGTCGACGGTGAGCACTTCTTCGACGGCTACCGGTACGACCCGGAGTACACCGCCTCGGTGGTGCAGACCGCGCTGGCGGCCGGGGCCGAGCGGTTCGTCCTCTGCGACACCAACGGGGGCATGCTTCCCTCCCAGGTGACGGCCGCCATCGTCGACCTCACCACGCGTACCGGGGTCGCCCCCGAACTGCTCGGCATCCACTGCCAGAACGACACCTCCTGCGCGGTGGCCAACACCATCGCCGCCGTCGAGGCCGGGGTGGAGCACTTCCAGGGCACCGCCAACGGGTACGGCGAGCGCCCCGGCAACGCCGACATCTTCGCCCTGGTCGCCAATCTCCAACTCAAGCTCGGGCTGCCCGTCCTACCGGAGGGCTGCCTGGAACAGATGGTGCGCGTCTCGCACGCCATCAGTGAGATCGCCAACATCGCCCCCGACACCCACCAGGCCTATGTCGGGGCCGCGGCCTTCGCCCACAAGGCGGGGCTGCACGCGAGCGCGATCAAGGTGGATCCGCTGCTCTACAACCACGTCGACCCGGCTGTGGTCGGCAACGACATGCGGATCCTGGTCACCGAGATGGCCGGTCGGGCCAGCATCGAGCTCAAGAGTCGTGAACTCGGTCTGGACCTGGCCGGCCATCCGGAGACCCTGACCCGGGTGACGAAGCGGGTCAAGGAACTGGAGGCGGGTGGCTGGTCGTTCGAGGCCGCCGACGCGTCGTTCGAGCTGCTGGTCCGCTCGGAGCTGCCGGACGCCGCCCCACCCCGTCCGTTCGCCCTGGAGTCGTACCGGGTGCTCGTCGAGCACCGCGAGGACGGAGCGGTGGTCTCCGAAGCCACCGTCAAGATCCGGGTGGGCGGTGAGCGGGTGATCGCCACCGCCGAGGGCAACGGCCCGGTCAACGCCCTCGACGAGGCGCTGCGGGTCGGCCTGACCCGGCACTACCCGCAGCTGCGCCAGTTCGAGCTGGCCGACTACAAGGTCCGGATCCTGGAGGGCACCGTCGGCACCGGTGCGGTGACCCGGGTGCTGGTGGAGACCGCCGACGGGGCGGGCGGGGACTGGACCACAGTCGGTGTGCACCCGAACGTGGTCGAGGCGAGCTGGCACGCCCTGGTCGACGCCCTCACCTTCGGCCTCGCCCGGACGACCGGGTAGCGCCACCGCTGCCGGCTCCGGTCCGGGACGACCCAGGAGGGGGCGGTGGGGTCGGCCCCGCCCCGTCCACCCCGGGCCGCCGCCGGCGCGACGAGGAGCCAACAGGCGACGGTGCCGAAGCGCCCGCCCAGGGGAGTCGACGGCGGCGCGGTGAGCGAGGGTACCCGGACCCGATAGTCGGTCCGTCGCGTTTGCCTTCGATTTGTCGTCCGCATTTTTTGTGAGCCTGGAAGGCTTCGCGTTTCGCAATTATTTAATTGCCTGACAAGGATGTGACATGCCATGATCAAATGTTGACTCAAGTGATTTGTCGATGCTAGTTTCCACTTGGTTTCGACGTCGGAATTTTTGACAGTATTACCTGCTCAGGGTGGGTGAAGGGGCTCGCTGAAGCGGGGCCCCGAGCAGCTGGTCGACCATCGTCCGAAGCGGAGCGATCGAGTTCCCTCCGGTTTGTTGCGCGCAGCAGTTTTCGACTCGTCTCTGGCGAGTCGGCCCGTATTACCTCCGGTCAATCAAGGGAGCAAACTGTCATGGCCAAGTTCTTCTCGCGCAGGTCGGCGGCGGTGGCGTTCAGCGTGCTGGCGCTGACCCTGGCCGGTGGCGGCATCGCCGCTGCCGCCCAGCCCACCACCGTCGCCAAGTCCCCCCTCGACTCCTCCCAGCCCGGTCTGCGCGCCGGTGCCGTCGGCGGGCAGCCGCCGGTCACGGCGCAGGAGGCCCGGGACGCCAAGGCCGCCCTGAAGAAGGGGGTCGGCACCAACGCGGTCGCCGGCTCCACCTCCTTCGCTGTGGTCAGCGCCGCCGGGGTCCTCGTCCGGGGACACGACGCGGTCTCGGCCACCAGGTACGGCCCCGGGCAGTACCAGGTGGTGTTCAACCGCAACCTGACCAAGGGTGGCTACGTGGCGAGCGTCGGGGACGGGCAGGACTGCTGCGTTCCCCCGGCCGGGGAGATCTCGGTGGCGCCGCGGCTGATCACGCCCAACGCGGTCTTCGTCCAGACCTACAGCTCGGCCGGGGTCCCCAGTGACCGGCCGTTCCACCTGGCGGTCTTCACCCGCTGATCCGTACCGGACCGGTGCCGGTCGCCCCGTCGGGGTGGCCGGCACCGTCTGTGTCGAAGGTGATCCGTCCCGACCGGCGCGGGTGGGGGGACGTGTCGGGATTGCCCGGTTGAGGGGTCATCGGTGGTCCTTGGCCCGCCAAGTCCGACGTTTGTCGGGGCACCCGCTCGGGAAGCAAGCACCGTGACGGACATCTCGGACACCCTGGCCAGCCTGCCCACCACTGTCGATCCCGACGCGAGCGGCTCCGAGCTGGAACAGACCCTCTTCGAGGTCAAACGGGTGATCGTCGGGCAGGACCGGCTCGTCGACCGCCTCTTCACCGCACTGGTCGCCGACGGACACTGCCTGCTGGAGGGCGTACCCGGAGTGGCCAAGACGTTGGCCGCCCAGACCCTCGCCACAGTCGTCGGGGGCAGGTTCTCCCGCATCCAGTTCACCCCCGACCTGGTCCCCTCGGACATCGTCGGTACCCGCATCTACCGGGCCTCGACCGAGGACTTCGACGTCGAACTCGGTCCGGTGATGGCCAACCTGCTCCTCGCCGACGAGATCAACCGGGCTCCGGCCAAGGTGCAGTCCGCACTGCTGGAGGCGATGGCCGAACGGCAGGTGTCGATCGGCGGCCGGACCTACCCCGTACCGGAGCCGTTCCTGGTGCTGGCCACCCAGAACCCCATCGAGTCCGAGGGGGTCTACCAGCTGCCGGAGGCCCAACGGGACAGGTTCCTGATGCGGATCGTCGTCGACTACCCCGGCGACGCCGACGAACTGGCCATCCTCTACCGGATGAGCAGCGACCGGCCCCGACCCCGGCAGGTCCTCGACCCACTGCGACTGCGCGACCTGCAACGCCGGGCCGGTCGGGTCTTCGTCCACCACGCCCTGGCCGAGTACGTCGTCCGGCTCGTCCTCGCGACCCGCGACCCGGCCCGGTTCGGGGTGCCGGAGATCGCCCCGATGCTGGCGTACGGGGCCAGCCCCCGGGCCACCCTCGGCCTGGTCGCCGCAGCCCGCGCCCAGGCGCTGCTGCGGGGCCGGGAGTACGTGCTGCCCGAGGACGTCCGGGAGTTGGCGGTGGACGTGCTGGCCCACCGGCTGGTGCTCTCGTTCGACGCGGTGGCCGACGGGGTCGCCGCCGAGTCGGTGGTCCGGCGGCTCCTGGAGGTGGTGCCCCCGCCGAGGATCGCCCCCGGCCGCGACGAACGGCCGGTGGCCTTCGGCGTCGACGTACCCGCCGGCATCGACCGGACCGTGGCATGAGCCCGCGTGACCTGTTCGCCGCCGTCCGGCCCGCCGCCAGTTGGCTCGGGATGGCCCCACCCACCCCCTCCTCGGCCACCCCGACCCGGGCCGGGTCGGTGGCGGTCGCCACCGGTGCACCCGGGCGGTCCGCCGGTAGCGGGGGGTGGGCCGGGCCGTCGGACCCGGACCTGACCGATCTCACCGGACACCGAAGGCTGCGGCGGCTGGAACTCACAGTCACCCGACGCCTCGACGGCCTGCTGCACGGGCAGTACCGGGGCCTGTTGCGCGGTCCCGGCAGCGAGGCCGCCGGAAGCCGGGAGTACCGCCCCGGCGAGGACGAGGTACGGCGGATGGACTGGGCGGTGACCGCCCGCACCGCGGTCGCCCACGTCCGGGAGGTCGACGCGGACCGGGAGCTGACCACCTGGCTGGTGGTGGACGCCAGCCCCAGCATGGAGTTCGGCACCGCCGAGCTGGACAAACGGGAACTCTCCGTCGCTGCGGTGGCCGCCGTCGGGTTCCTCACCGCCGGGGCGGGCAACCGCCTCGGCGCCCACGTCCTCGACGCCACTGCGGTCCGCCGGTTCCCCGCCCGGTCCGGGCGTACCCACCTGCTCGGTCTGCTCCGGACCCTGCTGACCGCGCCTCGGACGGGTGGACCCGACGCCGGTGTCACCGGACGCTCCGGCGACCCCCGACGGTCCGGGGTCCCGGCGACGCCGAGCCCACCCACCCTCGTCGACGCGCTGGCCGCCGCACACCGGGTCGCCACCCGGCGGGGCCTGGTCGTCGTCGTCTCCGACTTCCTCGACGGCCTCCCCGACGACCCGGACCGCCCCGCACCCTGGGAGCCGGTGCTGCGCCGGCTCGCCGTCCGACACCAGGTCCTCGCCGTCGAGATCACCGACCCCCGGGAACTGGAACTGCCGGACGTCGGCCTGATCACCCTGGTCGACCCGGAGACCGGTCGCCGCCGGGAGGTCTGCACCTCCGACCCCGGGCTGCGCCGCCGGTACGCGCTCGCCGCCGCCGCCCAACGCGACCAGGTGCGTCAGGCGATCCGCCGGTGTGCGGCGACCCACCTCCCACTGCGGACCGACCGGGACTGGACCCTCGACGTCGTCCGGCACGTCCACACCCAGCGCCGACTGGCCGCCGTACCCGCCTCGGCCCGGCGAGGTGCCACATGATCTGGCAGTCACCGGTACGGCTCTGGCTGCTGCTCGGGGTCGCCGCGCTCGCTGTCGGCTACCTGCTGGTCCAGCGTCGACAGAGCCGGTACGCCGTCCGCTTCACGAACCTGCGGCTGCTGGACCGGGTGGCACCGGAGCGTCCGGCCTGGCGGCGACACGTACCGGCCGGATTGTTCCTGACCATGTTGGCGCTGCTGGTGACCGGGTTCGCCAGGCCCGCCGCCGAGGTCCGGGTGCCCCGGGAACGGGCCACAGTGGTGGTCGCCGTGGACGTCTCCACCTCGATGCTCGCCACCGACGTCGACCCGGACCGGCTCGACGCGGCCAAGTCGGCGGCCCGTCGGTTCATCGACGGACTGCCGCAGGAGTTCAACGTCGGTCTGGTGGCGTTCGCCGGGAGTGCGGCGGTGATGGTGCCGCCGGACACCGACCGGGAGGCGCTGCACGACGGCATCGACCGGCTCGCCGAGGGCATCACCGGGGTTCAGGGCACAGCGATCGGGGAGGCGATCAGCGCCTCCCTCGGCACGATCCGGGCACTGGACCACGAGGCGGCGACGAAACCCCCACCGGCCCGGATCATCCTGCTCTCCGACGGGGCGAACACGTCCGGAATGGACCCGATGGAGTCGGCGGCGGAGGCGGTGGCGGTCGAGGTGCCGGTGCACGCCATCTCGTTCGGCACCCCGTCCGGGTTCGTCGACCGGGGCGGCCGCCCGATCCAGGTACCTGTGGACGGGCAGACGCTGCGGGCGGTCGCCGAGGCCACCGGCGGGGGCTTCCACGAGGCCACCACCACCGAGGAGCTGCGCGCTGTCTACGAGGACATCGGCACCTCGGTCGGCTACCGCACCCAGCGGCAGGACATCTCGGCCCGGTTCATCGGATTCGGTCTGGTGTTCGCCATGGCGGCGGCGGCCGGTTCCCTCCGATGGTTCTCCCGCCTGCCCTGACCCGTCCGCCCGCCCCGGCCTTCGGCCACCCGCCCTGGGACCGGTTCACCGACCCGCCCCTGACCCGCCCGCCCCGACCTTCGAGGAGCGACGTATGGCAACACAGACCGGACTGGGTGAGCCCCGTGGCCCGTGGTTCGTCTCCCCGGACCTCGGCCCGGACGGGCACGGCGGGTGGGGCGTACCGGGAACGGGTCTGGACCCGGGACGGCGGCGGCCGGGCCGGTTGCTGGCCGGGCTGACGGTGGTGGCCCTTTCCACCCTCTCCGGGGCGGCGGCCGGTGGCTGGGTCGCCGGCCAGGCCGGGGAGCCCGAGACCGCCGCGACGGCGGCGGCCGTCCCGGCGGAACTGGTGACCGCCGCCGGGAAGACCGTCCCGGGGGTGGTGTCGGTGCTGGTGGCCGGGGCGGGAGGTCGGTCCGCCACCGGATCCGGGTTCGCCATCGACGGCGAGCAGCACATCATCACCAACGACCACATCCTCGCCAGGGGCGTCGGCGGGGGAGTGACGGTCGAGACGCCGAACGGTCGGCGGTTCCCCGCCGAGGTGGTCGGTCGGGAGCCGGGCAGCGACCTGGCGGTACTGCGGGTTCCACCGGACGCCGGGCTGACCCCGCTGCCACTGGCCAAGCCGGGGGCGACCCGGGTCGGAGAGCCGGTGCTCGCCGTCGGTTCGCCGCTGGGACTCGCCGGTACCGTCACCGCCGGCATCGTCAGCGCCCTGGACCGGCAGGTACGCCTCGGGTCGAACCGGCACACCGCCGTTCAGACCGACGCCTCCATCAACCCCGGCAACTCGGGGGGACCCCTTGTCAACGCCCGGGGTGAGGTCGTCGGGGTGAACACCGCGATCGCCACCATCGACGGCAACGGGTCGATCGGGATCGGTTTCGCCATCCCCATCGAGCAGGTTCAGCAGAGTGCCGACACGATCATCGGAAAGGGCGGCTGAGCCCGCGCGGAGAGTGCATGATCCACCACGGCCTCGACCGCCGGACCGAAGAACCGGACCGAAGAACCAGGACGAACCCGGGGACCGTTAGCCTCGGGGCATGGACGACGGACTGCGGGTCACCGATCGGTTCTCGGTGCCCGGTGCCGAGCTGCGGGAGCGGTTCTCCCGCTCGTCCGGCCCCGGAGGCCAGGGGGTGAACACCACCGACTCGCGGGTCGAGCTGAGCTTCGACCTGGCCGGTTCGCCGAGCCTGCCCGAGTCGCTGCGAACCCGGGCGCTGCACCGGCTCGCCGGTCGGCTCGTCGACGGGGTGCTGACCGTCGTGGCCAGCGAGCACCGGGCGCAGCTCGCCAACCGGGCGGCGGCCCGGGACCGGATGGCCGCGCTGCTGCGGGAAGCCGTCGCCCCGCCACCGCCGCCCCGTCGGCCCACCCGCCCCTCCCGGGGCGCCAAGGAACGCCGGCTGGCCGAGAAGAAGCGTCGGTCACAACGGAAGCGGGACCGACGGGCCGACGACGACTGACCGTCCTGCGGGGACCCGACGCGTTCGTACTGCTCACTGTCGTTGTGGAAGGGAGCCCTTCGCTGCCCCCGGCGTTGACAGGGGGCCCGTCCTCACCCCGAGGGCGGAGAGGAGGCGGTGCCGCAGGGCGGCGGCCCGGTCGGCGAAGGTCCGCTGGGTGGCCGCGTACTCGGCCCGACCCTCCGCGGTCTCCACCAGGACCGGGGGATACCCCAGGGCGGCCAGGTCGTACGGGCTGGCCCGCATGTCCAGCGTCCGGATCTCCCGGGCCAGGGCGAAGGCGTCGGCGACAAGTTCGCTCGGCACCAGCGGCGACAGTTTGTACGCCCACTTGTACAGATCCATGTTGGCGTGCAGACAACCAGGCTGCTCGTTGGCGTGCTGGGTCTCCCGACGGGGGGTGAGCACGTTCAACGGGCGGGCCGCAGCGGTGAAGAACCGGTACGCGTCGAAGTGGGAGCACCGGACCCCCCGCTCCTCGACCACGGTGGCGGTCCGCTCCGGGGACAACCGCAACGGCCACGCGTTGTGGCGTACCTCCTCCTGGGTCTGCCGGTAGACCATCGCCCACTCGTGCATCCCGAAGCAGCCCAGGTGGGCCGAGCGCCCGGCGGTGGCGGCGAGCAGGGTGCCGATCCACTCGACCGACTCGGCCCGCCGGTCGCGTACCCCCGGGGTGTCGAGGGTGACCCCGGCGGCGGTGGCGCGGTAGTCCCGCCCGAACTCGTCCGGCTCGGCGTCTGCCAGGACCACCCCGGCACCGGGATGCCACCGGCGCAGCTGGGCCGGACGGTGCGAGTAGTAGGTGAAGAGGAAGTCCTCGACTGGGTGCTTCTCACCCCGACGTCGTCGGGCCAGGTGCGGCGCGAGCCAGGCGTCCACCCGCTCCTCGTGGGCCTGCCGCCGCGCCCGCCAGTCGGTCGGGGCGAGCACGACGAGGGAGTCGGGGGCGGCGGTCACCAGGCAAGGGTACGACCGCCACCCCGGCCGCCCCGCTCAGGGAACGTCCACCCGTACCCCGGCGGAGAAGACCCCGCTGCGCAGCTCCAGCTGCTCGGGCGTCTCCCCGTCGGCGACGGTGAACACCAGCGGCAGGACCAGCCGGGTCCCGGCGGCCACCGGGTCGGCGAAGACGTCCCGCCCCTGGTTCATCGCCCGGGTGGCCGACTCGTCGACGCCCACCCAGCGCCCGGCCGGCAGGTACGCCCGCTGGAGCTGACCGTGCCAGGCCTGCTGGTCCGGGGTGACGTTGCGTACCCCCACCGTGGCGTCGCACCGGCGACCGTCGGTGTCGGCGGCACCGCAGTCGACCCGGTAGACGGTGAACTCGAACGCCGTCTCCCGCAGCGGCACGCCGACCGGCCCGGACACGCCTCGCCCCACCCAGGCCCCACTCGTCGGCTGCTGGCCGGCGTTCATGGCGGTGACCTGACGGGTCCCGGTCCACCCCGCCACCCCCACCACGCCGACCAGGACGAGGACGGCGGCGCCCACCAGGAGCCAGACCGGTGGAGTACGGCGGCGCTGTGGTGCCCGTGGAGCCCCCGGCTTCGGGTAGACCGTCCCGGGTGCGCCGGACCGACGCCCCAGGGCGGCGTACTCCGGGGCGCCCCCCACCGACGCGGGCCGTTGCGGGTCGGTCGGTGGCCCTGCCGAAGCGGCGGCGTACGCCCGGGTCCGGCGACGACGCTGCCACCACCACAGGCCGAACCCGCCCAGGACGAGCAGCAGCGCCAGCACCCCGAGCAGGATCGGCAGGCGCAGCCAGCCGCCCCCGGCCGGTTCGTCGGCAGTCTGCGCGACGTTGCTCCAGATCGCCGTGGAGCAGTCGTACGGCCGCCGCCCGTCGTCGCGGTACGCGCAGGCGGGTGCGGCAAGGGGCCGGTTCGGGTTGTCGGTGTGCAGCGTGGTCTGCAACGTGGTGGTGCCCTTCGGTGGCAGCTTGAGCTGCCAGGTCACCTCGTCGGGCCGCCCGGCCGCGTGACTCGACCGGCCACCGCCGGTGACGTTGCTGAGCGACGCCCCGGCGGGCAGTTCCTGCCGGACCGTGGTGTCGACCGCCCGGTCACCGGCGTTGCGGACCTGGATCCGGTAGCCCGGTGCCGGGGTGCCGGCCGAGGTGACCGCCACCGTGACGGTCGGGGTCGACGCCCGTAGCGGCGCCCGGTCCGGGGTCGGTACCGCCGGTGGGGCCGACGGCATGGTGGTGGACGTGACGCTCGGCCCGACGGTGGCCGCCGCCACCGGCAGGGCGTGACCGGCCCCGAGCACCGGTGCGACGGCCGCCGGTGTCGGTGTGACCCCTGCCGGTGTCGGGGCGACCGCCGCCCGTGTCGGCGTGGTCGCCGGTGACTGGGCCGGTGCCGGTGGTGTGGTCGGTGGCGGGGCCCCCGGCTGCGGGGCCAGGGCCGGAAGAGCGGCGAGGGCGCCGAGGCAGTGCGCGAGCACCGCGATGGCTCTGTGGTGTCGTCTCGATGCAGGCATACCAACGAACCTCCGTCGCCGACGGTAGGGGCGCGGTGACGTCGTGCGGGTACGAAGCGCCGAACTCCGCCCCGCCGACCGGCCGGTGACGTACGCTGCCGCGCCGTGCGGGTGCGCGGGCAGCCCCTTCTCCTGGTCGGGCGGCTAGATTGGCGGGGTGCGTATCGCTCGTTTTGCTCATGCCAAGGGAATGTCGTTCGGAGCCGTCGAGGGCGAGCCGGAGGCCGGCCCCCAGGGGCTGACCGTCGCCGAGATCCAGGGGCACCCGTTCGGTGAGTTGACCTTCACCGGGTCCCGCTGGGCGCTGTCGGACGTCCGGCTGCTCTCGCCGATCCTGCCCAGCAAGGTGGTCTGCGTGGGACGCAACTACGCCGAACACGCAAGCGAGTTGGGTAACGAGGTGCCGACCGAGCCGCTGCTGTTCCTCAAGCCCTCCACCTCGGTGATCGGCCCCCGGGACGCGATCCGGCTGCCGATCTTCTCCAAGCAGGTCGAGCACGAGGCGGAACTGGCAGTGGTGATCGGGGCGCCCGGAGCCCGGCGGGCGGACCGGGCTGCCGCGGAGAAGGCCATCTTCGGCTACACCTGCGCCAACGACGTCACCGCGCGGGACCTGCAGAACACCGACAGCCAGTGGACCCGGGCCAAGGGCTTCGACTCGTTCTGCCCGATCGGCCCGTGGATCACCACCGGGCTTGACGTCCGGGACCTGGAGATCCGGTGCGAGGTGGGGCGCGACTCCGACGAGACCATGGAGGTACGTCAGCTCGGCCGGACCCGGGACATGGTCTTCGACGTACCGGCGCTGGTGTCCTACATCTCACACGTGATGACGCTGCTCCCCGGAGACGTGGTGCTGACCGGCACCCCGGCGGGGGTTAGTCCCCTCACGGACGGGGATACGGTCACCGTACGGATCGAGGGCATCGGTGACCTGACCAATCCGGTGGTCCCGGTCTGACAGTGGTCCGATGGGTGAAACCGCAGCTCAAGGGCGGTTTGGGGGGTCGGATTTGGCCACTCGGCCCGGGGAGGGTAAAGTTTCTCCCCGGTGCCAGATGGTGCCGATGGGGTATGGGGTAATTGGCAGCCCAACTGATTCTGGTTCAGTTAGTCTAGGTTCGAGTCCTGGTACCCCAGCAACCGACGTTCCCAGCGAACGTCGGTCGCTGGCTTGTGATGGAGTTCCACTCCGGCTCCCCGCGAGGGGGGCAGGAAAAGATCTCTGATAGAGTACAGCGGAGCCGCCCGGAAGGGCGGTGAGAAAGAAGAAAGTTCTGGCCCCGTCGTCTAGCGGCCCAGGACGCCGCCCTCTCAAGGCGGTAGCGCCGGTTCGAATCCGGTCGGGGCTACAGCACAGGCCCGTCTCGCCCAGCGAGACGGGCCTTCCCTGTTCCCCCCCACCACCCCCACCACCGCCCCCTCTCCCCCCGGATCGCCCTGTTGATCAAGGGGTTTGCGTCTGGATGATCTCCAACGGTGACGCAAACCCCTTGATCAACAGGGCAGTGCGGAGGGTGGGGGCGGTGCGGGGGTGGGGTTAGAGGCCGGAGAGGCGTTGGCCGGCGCGGACGACTGCCATGGCGTGGCGTTCGCCGGGGCGGCGGCCGAGGCGTTCGATCGGGCCGGAGATGCTGATCGAGGCGATCACGCGGCCGGTCCGGTCCCGGATCGGGGCGGAGACGCTGGCCACACCGGGCTCCCGTTCGGCGATGCTCTGCGCCCAGCCCCGGCGGCGTACCTCGGCGAGGGTCCGGCCGGTGAACTTGGCGCGGGGGAGCAGCGGCATCACCGCCTCGGGCGGCTCCCAGGCGAGCAGGATCTGCGCGGCCGAGCCGGCGGTCATCGGCAGCACCGAACCGACCGGCACCGTGTCCCGCAGTCCGCTGGCCCGTTCGGCGGCGGCCACGCAGATGCGTTCGTCGGCGCGGCGCAGATAGAGCTGGGCGCTTTCGCCGGTGGCGTCCCGGAGTGCGGCCAGTAGCGGCTCGGCTGCGGTCAGCAGGACGTCGGGTGCGGCGTTGGCGAGCTCACCCAGTCGGGGGCCGGGTCGCCACCGTCCCTGGGTGTCCCGGACCAGCATCCGGTGGATCTCCAACGCCTGGGCCAGCCGATGTGCGGTGGCGCGGGGGAGCTTCGTACGGTCAACGAGTTCGGCCAGGCTGGCGCCGTCGACACAGGCGGCCAGGATGACCACCGCCTTGTCGAGAACGCCGACACCGCTCATACTGTGTCCCACAAGCCGAAATTTACCTCCCAGAATTTAGGATGTCCAGATGGTGGGAGACACTCAACCAAGGACCCTGGCCGAGAAGGTCTGGGACGCACACGTCGTACGGTCCGCCGAGGGCGAGCCGGACCTGCTCTACATCGACCTGCACCTGCTCCACGAGGTGACCAGCCCGCAGGCCTTCGACGGGCTCCGGATGGCCGGTCGCCGGGTCCGCCGCACCGACCTGACGCTCGCCACGGAGGACCACAACACCCCGACGGGCTACGCCGACCCGGCGTTCCGGTTGCGCCGGGGCGACCTGCTCACGATCGAGGACCCCACCTCCCGGACCCAGATCGAGACGCTGCGCCGCAACTGCGCCGAGTTCGGCGTACGGCTGCACCCCCTCGGTGACGAGAACCAGGGCATCGTCCACGTCATCGGCCCGCAGCTGGGGGTCACCCAGCCGGGCATGACGATCGTCTGTGGCGACTCGCACACCGCCACCCACGGGGCGTTCGGGGCGCTCGCCTTCGGCATCGGCACCAGTGAGGTGGAGCACGTCCTGGCCACCCAGACCCTCCCGCAGGCCCGCCCGAAGACGATGGCGGTGAACGTGGTCGGCGAGCTGGGCCCGGGCGTCACCGCAAAGGACCTGGTCCTGGCGCTGATCACCCAGGTGGGCACCGGCGGTGGCCGGGGTCACATCGTGGAGTACCGGGGCGAGGTGATCCGGGCCCTGTCGATGGAGGGGCGGATGACCATCGCCAACATGTCCATCGAGTGGGGCGCCAAGGCCGGCATGATCGCGCCGGACGAGACGACCTTCGCGTACCTCAAGGGGCGGCCGAACGCGCCGCAGGGGGCCGACTGGGACGCCGCGCTGGAGCACTGGCGGAGCCTGCCCACCGACGATGGAGCGGTCTTCGACGCCGAGGTCACCCTGGACGCCTCGCAGGTCACCCCGTTCGTCACCTGGGGCACCAATCCGGGCCAGGGCGCGCCGCTGGGCAGCGCCGTGCCGGAGCCGGACTCCTTCGGTACCGAGCCCGAGCGGGCCGCCGCGCACCGCGCGTTGGAGTACATGGACCTGACCCCGGGGACCCCGCTGCGGGACCTGGCCGTGGACGTGGTCTTCGTCGGCTCCTGCACCAACGGCCGACTGGAGGACCTCCGGGCCGCCGCCGACGTGATCCGGGGTCGCCGGGTCTCCGACGGCGTACGGATGCTCGTCGTGCCCGGCTCCGCAGCGGTCCGTGAGGCGGCCGAGGTCGAGGGGCTGGACAAGGTCTTCACCGACGCCGGTGCGGAGTGGCGGTTCGCCGGCTGCTCGATGTGCCTGGGCATGAACCCGGACACGCTCAAGCCGGGGGAGCGTTCCGCCTCCACCTCCAACCGCAACTTCGAGGGCCGTCAGGGGCGGGGTGGGCGTACGCACCTGGTGTCGCCGCCGGTCGCCGCCGCCACCGCCGTGGTCGGTCGGCTGGCCGCCCCCGCCGATCTGTGAGAAGGGCAGTCAGCTGATGGAGAGCTTCACCACCCACACCGGTACGGCCGTACCACTGCGTCGGTCGAATGTGGACACCGATCAGATCATCCCCGCCGTGTACCTCAAGCGGGTGACCCGGACCGGCTTCGCCGACGGATTGTTCAGTGCGTGGCGGGAGGACCCGGCATTCGTGATGAACGATCCCGTACGGGCCGGCGCATCGATTCTCGTGGCCGGTCCGGAGTTCGGTACCGGATCCTCCCGGGAGCACGCCGTCTGGGCATTGCGGGACTGGGGTTTCCGGGCTGTCGTCTCACCCCGCTTCGGCGACATCTTCCGCGGCAACTCCCTCAAGGAGGGGTTGCTCCCGGTGGAGTTGGAACAGTCTGCGGTCGAGCAGATCTGGGCTCTGGTCGAGGCCGACCCGACTGCCGAGGTAACCGTCGACCTGGTTGCCCGCGAGGTCCGGGCCGGGGGCTCGACGTGGTCGTTCCCGCTCGACGACTTCAGCCGGTGGCGGCTGATGGAGGGCTTGGATGACATTGGACTAACCCTCCGCAACGAGTCCGCGATCGGCGCTTTCGAGGCGACCCGCCCGCAGTTCCTGCCCTCGGTCGCATAGCCCTACGCCCGACCGTTACTCGCTTTCCACCCCCCGTCGGGACGACCCGGCGGGGGGAATCCGTTACGACACAAGGGCTTTTTTCCCCCGAATGTTTGTGTCCGGGCAGCACAGGGCATACCGTGCGCGCAGAATGGCTCGCGTCGAGTCAGTTGCACAATCGGGAGGAAGTCGTGAACAAGGCCGAGCTCATCGAGGCCCTCGCCGCTCGTCTGGGAGACCGGAAGACGGCGACGGCGGCGCTCGACGCAGTCCTCGCTGAGGTCCAGGGGGCGGTCACCAGAGGCGAGAAAGTGGCCATCACCGGATTCGGAGCGTTCGAGAAGCGTGTCCGGGGGGCGCGAACAGCGCGCAACCCGCGCACCGGTGAGGCGGTGAAGGTCAAGAAGACATCCGTCCCGACCTTCCGTCCCGGTGCCGGTTTCAAGGAGATGGTGGCCAGCGGCAAGGTGCCGAAGGCCACGGCGGCGGCGAAGAAGAGCGTCACGTCCACCGCCAGGACCACCGGTGCCAAGGCGACCGGCACGAAGACCGCGACCGCCAGGGCGACCACCGCCAAGGCGACCGGGGCGCGCAAGACGGCCACCGCGGCGGCCAAGAAGACCACCGCGGCGAAGGCGGCCAAGACCACCGCCACCAAGGCCACCACCACCAAGAAGGCCGCCCCGGCGAAGAAGAGCGCCACCACGGCCAAGTCGACGGCCGCGAAGAAGACCACGGCGGCGAAGAAGACCACGGCGGCCAAGAAGACCACGGCGGCGAAGAAGTCGCCGGCCAAGAAGGCCCCGGCCAAGAAGGCGGCTTCCCGCCGCTGAGCCACCTGCACGAAGGGCGTCCACCGTCGCTGTGGACGCCCTTCGTCGTCTCCGCCGGATCCGCGCCCGCCGAGGGGAACGGCATCGTCCCGGCCGCACCCCGGCGCCCGCCGACGGTCACCAGGGGTGGGCGGTCACCAGGGGCGGAGACGGGCGGCGGTCATGAGGGCGGACAGGCGGCGGTCACCAGGGGCGGATGCTGGTGTGCTGGGACCTCCTAGACCGGGTCGGTGGCGAGCAGCCGTCCGGCGGCGAAGGCGAGCAACCACCCGCCGCCCTTGGGCGTCGAATAGTCGCCGGGCCGCCCGATCAGCCGCTCCAGGACACCCGGGATCACCTTGCCCTGGCTGCACGCCGCGAGGCGTCCACCAGCGACGGCGAGTTCCGTCAGGCAGGCGGCAGCCGCCAGGACCCGTTCCTCCGGCTGCTGGCCGGGGGCCGGCTCGTCCAGGTCGCCGACCACCTCGATCGGCAGACCTGTCGACTCGGCCGCCGGGCCGAGGGTCTGGACGCACCGGCGAACCGAGGCCGACAGGAGTCGGTGTGGGCGAACCACCTCGACCAGGGGGGCCAGGGCCGCCGCCTGCGCCAGTCCGGTGGCTACCAACGGGCGCGCGGTGTCCGGACCGGACCAGGTGGCCCGCCGTCCCGCCCGGGCGTGTCGGACCAGCAGCACGGTGCCGGTGACCGTCGGCAGGGCCGCGAACGCGGCGAGCACCTCCGCGTCGTGCGGGTAGCTGGTCCGCCGGACCGCCTCGTCGACGTCGAACCAGCCCACCTCGTCGACCTCGGTGCCCGGCTGGAACCCACCGGTCCCCACCGCCTCCATCGACCAGTAGTCGACACGCTTCGGTCGCCCGTCGACGAGGTACCGGACGGTGGGCAGGCGCACCTGGGGCACGGCCCGGACGTCGCTCTCCTCGGCCACCTCCCGTACCGCCGCCACCAGTGGTGCCTCGTCCGGCTCCAACCGGCCCTTCGGCAGCGACCAGTCGCCGTACCGGGGTCGGTGCACCAGGCACACCTCGACCCGCTCGGCGGTACGCCGCCACACCACCCCACCTGCGGCGCGGATCTCCTCGGTCACCGCAGCCACCCCGTACGGCGGCCACGGTCAGCCCGCACCCACGCCGAGGGGAAGTCGGCCCGTACCCGACGGACCGTCGCGCGTTCCCGCTCCACCAGCCGTCCGGCGACCAGCGCCGCCCCCGGATCGCCCGAGGCGGTGGCGAGTTCGATCCAGGTGTCGGCGGCGACCGCCGCATCCTGGTGCTCCCCGAGCAGACGCTGCACGTCGGCAAGCGCCTCGGCCAGCTTCCGGGCGTCCTTGCCGACCACCCCGGCGACGGCGTTGACCGCGTACCGGGCGCGTTTGGCCTCCTTGCGTACCTCGTGCCAGTGGTCGTCGGGCCCGAGGGGGTCGAGGCCGGCGGCGTCCGCACCGACCGAGGCGGTCAGTTTCCGCCACGGCCGCCGGACCAGCCGGGGCAGCTTCTCGGCCGCCGGTGCGGCGGCCCGGGGGCGCAGCCGTGGTGCCCGGGCGGCCAACACCAGGGCGTCGGTCAGCGCCACGTAGCGGGGCGAACGCAGCGCCTCGTCCACCTCGGCCAGGGCCGTCTCCTGCCGGGCCGCCAACGCCGCGTCCAGCCGGTCCACCGCCCCCGCGTCCAACGGGCCGAGCGGATCGGCCTCGGCGGTGCGCCGCAACCGCGCCCGCAGGACCTCCACGTCCCGGGCCGCGCCGAGCACCCCGGCGAGCCAGCGCAGCTCCTCCCGCAGCGGCCGGGACCACTCGGGCACCACGAGCGGCGCGAAGGTACGCAGGTCGCTGCGGAGTCGTCGGCACCCCACCCGCATCTGTTGCAGGGCACTGCGGTGGCTGCCCGGGACCGGTACCCGCAACCGGACCAGCGGGTCGTGGGTCAGGAGCCGGAACACGGCCCGGCGGACCGCCTCGGTCACCACGTCCCCGGCGGCCGGGTCGTCCGGCAACCCGGCCGGGGCGACCAGGTCGGGCTCCCCCTCGGGATCCGTGCCGAGTGCCCCGACCTGCTCCGGTACGACGAACCGCAGGGCCCGGACGTGCTTGGGCAGGAAGGAGCCCGACTCCGCCCCGGCGGCGGTGAGCAGCCCGTCGAGCTGTTCCAGCAGGTCGGCGTCACCGCCCCGCCGTTCCACCTCCACCTCACGGAACTTCCCGGCTGCCCGACCTGCCTCGTCGAGGACCGTCACCCGGTCGTCGGCCACCTCGGCCAGCAGCGCACCGTCGGCGGCGCGCACCTGGTGGCGACGTCGACTGGTCCTGATGGTGGCCACCGGGGCCAGGTCGGCACCCCGGGCGAAGACGGTGACCAGCTCCACCAGGTCGGCGGGGACCCCGGCGCGGCGTGGGCCGGGCCGGGACACCTCGTGGCGTACGCCGACGGTGTCGGTCGGCAGCTTGACTGTCCACGGCTCCGGCTCGCCCCGGCGGTGCCGAAGCGACACCCCGGATCGGGCCAGCCGCAGGTCGGCGGTGTCGAAGTAGGTCGCCACCAGCCGCACCGGGGAGCGGGACTCCACCCGGGCACCGGTCGGGGCGACAGGGGACAGGTCAGGCACCTCGAAGTCGTCAGGCACCTCGTACTTGCGTTCCTCTTCCAGCATCGCCGCCACCCTATGCCTGCCGCCGGATCATCCGGACCTGCCACCGACCCGACGGAGCAACAGATCCTGGAGGTGGTCCACCGGTGCCTCCTGCGGACCGGTACGCCGACTCCAGGTGCCGTCACCGGCCAGCTCGAACGCCTCGACGTCGTCGCTGAACGCGGTGGCCAGCACGGCGTCCAGTTCGGCCCGGGCCACCGGGTCGCTGACCTGCACCAGAGCCTCGATCCGGCGGTCCAGGTTGCGGTGCATCAGGTCGGCCGAGCCGAGCCAGAACTCGGCGTCGCCGTTGTTGCCGAACCGGAAGATCCGGGAGTGTTCCAGGAACCGGCCCAGGATCGAGCGGACCCGGATGTTCTCCGACAGCCCCGGGACCCCCGGACGCAGCGTGCACATCCCCCGGATCAGCAGGTCCACGTGCACCCCGGCTTGGGAGGCCCGGTAGAGGGCGTCGACGATCTTCTCGTCGACGAGCGAGTTCACCTTGAACTGCACCAGCCCCGGCATGCCGAGCCGGACGTGGGAGATCTCCCGTTCGATCCGTTCCACCAGCCCACGCCTTATCCCCTGCGGGGCCACCAGCAACCTGCGGAAGGTGGTCTGCCGGCTGTAACCGGTGAGCACGTTGAACAGGTCGGTCAGGTCGGCCCCGATCTCCGGGTCGGCGGTGAGGACGCCGAAGTCCTCGTACAACCGGGCGGTCTTGGGGTGGTAGTTGCCGGTCCCGATGTGGCAGTACCGGCGGATCTGGTTGCCCTCCTGCCTGACCACGAGGGCCGTCTTGCAGTGTGTCTTCAACCCGACCAGGCCGTACACCACGTGGCAGCCGGCCCGTTCCAGCGTCCGGGCCCAGCCGATGTTGGCCACCTCGTCGAAGCGCGCCTTCAACTCCACCAGCACCACCACCTGCTTGCCCGCGTCGGCGGCCTCGACCAGGGCGTCCACGATCGGGGAGTCGCCGCTGGTGCGGTAGAGGGTCTGCTTGATGGCCAGGACGTGCGGGTCGGCGGCGGCCTGCTCGATGAAGCGCTGCACGCTGGTGGCGAAGGAGTGGTACGGGTGGTGCACCAGGACGTCCCCGTCGCGCAGGGTGGCGAAGACGCTGCGGGGCACCTCCCCCTCGGTGAGCCGGGGGTGGGTGGCCGGCACGAACGGCGGGTCCTTCAGGTCGGGGCGGTCGGCCTCGCCGTACACCTGCCAGAGGGCTGACAACTCCAGCAGCCCCCGGACCCGCAGCACGTCCTGGGCGTCCATGTCCAGCTCCCGGACGAGCAGCTCCAGCATGTGGTCGGAGATGTTCGCTGCCACCTCCAGGCGGACCGGCGGGCCGAAGCGTCGCCGGGCCAGTTCCCGCTCCAGGGCCTGGAGGAGGTCCTCGTCGCGGTCCTCGTCGACCTCCACCTCGGCGTTGCGGGTGACCCGGAACAGGTGGCACTCCACGACCCGCATCCCGGAGAAGAGCTGCCCCAGGTGCACCGCGATGAGGTCCTCGACCGGCAGGAACCGCACCCCGGGCAGGTCCCGGCCCACCCGGACGAAGCGGGGTACGTTGTTCGGCACCTTGACCCGGGCGAACAGCTCCGAGCCCCCGTCGGGGTCCCGCACCGAGACGGCCAGGTTCAACGACCGGCCGGAGATGTACGGGAACGGGTGTGCCGGGTCGACGGCGAGCGGGGTGAGCACCGGGAAGATCTGCTCCCGGAAGTACGTCCGCAGCCGCTCCCGTTCGGCGTCGTCGAGGTCACCCCAGCGCAGGATCCGGATGTTCTCGGCGGCCAGCTTCGGCAGCACCTCGTCGACGAAGCAGCCGGCCTGCCGGGCGGCCAGCTTCGCGGTCTTCTCGGAGATCAACTCCAGCTGGGTCCGCAGCGGCAGCCCGTCACCACCCCGGACCGGGAGTCCGGCCTGCAACCGGCGTTTGAGCCCGGCGATCCGCACCATGAAGAACTCGTCGAGGTTGCTGGCGAAGATGGCCAGGAACTTCATCCGCTCCAGCAGGGGGGTGCGCGGATCCTCGGCCAGTGCCAGGACCCGGGCGTTGAAGTCGAGCCAGGAGAGTTCCCGGTTGAGGAAACGGTCCTCCGGCAGGGGTGGGTCGGCGATGGGCTGATCCGGTTCGCGGTCCTCGGCGTACGGGCCTTCGTCGAGAACCTCCTCCAGCCCGGCCGAGGCCGACGCGGCGTCGAGCCTGTCCGCGTCGCGGGGGCGCGGCTCGGCGCTCAGCGGCTCCGGGCGGGGCAGCTCCTCCGCCTCGGCCTCGGCCTCGGCCGGGGAGGGCGTCGGCGCGGCCTCGACGCAGGGCTCGGCGTCAAGAGAGGGCTGGTCGACGGAGGGCTGGTCTGCGGCGGGCTGGTCGGTGGGGCGGAAACGGCCGTCGGCGCCGCGGGGGCGGGAACCGTCGCGGGACGGGCCGGACGCGGCGGAGTCACGGTTGCTGGGGTGCCTGCGAGGGGTGCTCACCTGCTCATAATCACCTGATGCGGGTGAACGGAAAATGAACTTCGCCGGTGGATCACGCCATCGTCGGGAAGGTCACCCGGACGACCTCGCCGGCGGCGTCGGTCTCCACCCGCAGCCGTTGCCCGAGGCGGAGCAGCCGCAGACCGGAGGCGTCGAAGGCCCGGGCCGGGAAGGTGAGCTCGGTGCCGTCGTCGAGCAGGAGGACCCCGCTGCGGGTCGCCGCGTCGTAGCTGGCCACCGTTGCCTGCATGCCGTCACCGTACACCGGGGCCGGGGCGACGAGCGCGGCCGTCCGGGGGCCCAGTCCCAGTCGGACGGCCTCGGCCAGGTCGTCGGGGGTGTCCACGTCCCGACGCAGGCTCGGCCAGTCACCTGTCAACGGCACCGCCCCGCCGGCCCGGTGCGCGGCGGCGGAACCCCTACCGAACCGGGGGGCCAGTGGCGTCCCGGCCGGTGCCGCGAGCAGCACCGTGCCGTCGCCGGGGGCGTCGGCGACGAACCGGCGTACCGGTGGGGAGGCGGCAGCGGCCAGGGCGGCGGCGAGTTCGGTCGGACGCAACGCCGGCAGGTCCGCTGTGAGTGCGGCCACCGGCCCCCCGGTGACCAGGGCCGAGGCGTACGCCAGGGCGGCGTTCAGCCCGGCGTCGGGCACGTCCGGCACCACCCGTACCCGCCCCGGGTCGGCTGTCGACGCCGCCACCAGTGGATCGTCGGTGACCACCACCACCTCGCGGACCTGGCGGCAGTCGGCCACCGCCCGGACGGTGTCCGTCGCCAGGGCCAGGGCCAGGGTCTCGTGTGGGACCGTCGGCAGGGCGCCCCGCAGCCGGCTCTTGGCCGCGCCGAGGCGTTTCACAGGCACCACCACCGTCCAGGTCTGAGCCACCGCACCATCCTGCCAGTCCCACACCGGTACCCTCACTGGCCGGACCCGGGGCGAGCAGGCATGATTTCGCTGCGGGTGCGCGCGGGGGTTCGTGGGGCGTGCGGGGCTGGCAACGAGGAGGCAGGGTGGGGCGCCGGAAGCTGGGGTTCTGGCAACGGTTCGCCGTGGTGCTGGCCAAACCGGTGATGACGATCTGGACCCGGCGGACCTGGCGGGGCGAGGCGCACCTGCGCCGCGACGGCGGCACGATCATCGTGGCCAACCACCTCTCGCACGCCGACCCGATGGTCCTGGCCCACTTCGTCTACGACGCCGACCGGTGGCCCCGGTTCCTCGGCAAGGCGAGCGTCTTCCGGGTTCCGCTGGTCGGCGGGCTCCTGCACCGGTGCCGGCAGATCCCTGTGGAGCGGGGTACGACCGAGGCGGCCAAGTCGCTGGAAGCCCTGGTCGCCGCCATCGACGAGGGCGGCGCGGTGGTGATCTACCCGGAGGGGACCACCACCCGGCATCCGCAGCTGTGGCCGATGCGGGGCAAGACCGGTGCCGCCCGGCTGGCCCTGGCCACCGGTGCTCCGGTGGTCCCGGTGGCGATGTGGGGTCCCCAGCGGATGTTCGACCCCCGCACCGGACGGTTCGACCCCCGACCGCGCATCCCGGTGACCGTGGCGGCGGGACCCCCGATCGATCTGGCGCGTTGGCAGGGGGCCGCACCGACCCGGGTGGTCCTGGAGGAGATGACCGACCAGATCATGCTGAGCCTGCGGGACCTCCTCGCAGAGCTGCGCGAGGAGACACCACCGCCGCTGTGGACACGCCCGGCGGCCTCGGACCGCGCCGGCGACCAGCGGCCGGGAGGCCCCGAGTGACAGGCGGCGGGGTCCCCGGTGACCGCACCCGGGGGAGCAGACGGAGCGGAGGGGCCGCGACGGTGATCACCGGCGGCAGCGTACGGATCGGGTGGCGCGGTGCGGATCGCGTCCAGCGGAGCGAGGTGGCGGCGTGAACGGGCAGGTCGCGGTGCTGGGCGGCGGATCGTGGGGGACCGCCTTCGCCAAGATCGTTGCTGACGCGGGGCGGGAGGTGACGGTCTGGGCACGTCGACCGGCGGTCGTCGAGGCGATCCGCGGGCGGCACAACCCCGACTACCTGCCCGGGGTGCGGCTCCCCGCCCGGGTCACCGCGACCGGGGACGCCGTCGAGGCGATCACCGGCGCCGAACTGGTGGTGCTCGCCGTCCCCTCGCAGACGCTGCGCGGAAACCTTGCCGAGTGGGCCGCCGACCTGCATCCGGACGCCACACTGGTCTCCCTGATGAAGGGGATCGAGCTGGGCACCACGAAACGGATGAGCGAGGTGATCGTGGAGACCGCCCGGGTCACCCCGGACCGGGTGGTGGTGGTCTCCGGGCCCAACCTCGCCCCGGAGATCGCGGCCGAGCAGCCGGCCGCCACCGTGGTGGCCGGCACCGACGCCGACCGGACCGCCCTGGTGCAGTCCTGCATCCGGACCCCGTACTTCCGGCCGTACACCAACGACGACGTGATCGGTTGTGAGCTGGGCGGGGCGGTCAAGAACGTCATCGCGTTGGCGTACGGCATCGCCACCGCCATGGGGTTCGGCGACAACACCCGGTCGATGCTGATGACCCGGGGGCTGGCCGAGACGGCCCGCCTGGGGGTGGCCCTGGGCGCCGACCCGATCACCTTCGCCGGGCTGGCCGGCATGGGCGACCTGGTGGCGAGCTGTTCCTCGCCGCTGGCTCGTAACCGAACCTTCGGCGAGCACCTGGGTCGGGGTGCGACCCTGGACGAGGCGCGGGTGGCCACCCGGCAGACCGCCGAGGGGGTCAAGAGCGCCCTGGCCGTCCGGGACCTGGCCCGCGCCCACGGGGTGGAGATGCCGATCACCGAGCAGGTCGAACGGGTCTGCCACGAGGGCCTGGACCCGCGCATCGCCGTGGACGTGCTGATGAGCCGTACCGCGAAACCCGAGTCCTACGAGTGAGCAGCGATGACTGACCAGAACTGGCACGACGGCACCCGGTGCGTACACGCCGGTCTGCCCGACCCGGTGCCGGGTGCGCCGTTCCTGCCCGGTCCGGTGTTCGCCGCGCCGTACCACGTCGATCCCCGGGAGGGGCCGTCGGCCGCGCCGAACGGCTACGGCCGACCCGACAACCCGACCCGCCGTCTGCTGGAGACCGCCGTCGGCGAGTTGGAGGGCGGGGACTGCCGGGTCTTCGCCAGCGGCCAGGCCGCCATCACCGGGCTGCTGCTGGCGGTCCTGCGGCCCGGGGACACCGTCGTGCTCCCCGCCGACGGATACTTCCCGGTCCGTTCCTTCGCCGCCGACACCCTGGAGACCCTCGGGGTACGGGTCCACTACGCCGCGACCGCCGGGCCGTACCCGTCCTTCGACGGGGTCCGGATGGTGCTGCTGGAGTCCCCGGCGAACCCCGGCCTGGACGTGGCCGACATCCCGGCGGTGGCCGAGGCGGCGCACGCCGCCGGGGCGCTGCTGGCGGTGGACAACACCACAGCCACTCCCCTCGGGCAACGCCCCCTCGACCTCGGGGCGGACGTGGTGGTGGCTTCCGGCACCAAGGCCCTCACCGGCCACTCCGACCTGCTGCTCGGGTACGTCGCCACCCGGTCCGCGCCCCTGCTGGAGCAGGTCACCGGCTGGCGTACCACCACCGGGGCCGTTCCCGGGGCGTTCGACGCCTGGCTGGCCCACCGGTCCCTGGCCACCCTGGACCTGCGCCTGGCCCGGCAGTCGGCGAACGCCGAGGCGGTGGCCCGGGCCCTGGCCGCCCGACCCGACGTGGCCGGGTTGCGCTGGCCGGGTCTGCCGACCGACCCGGCCCACCCGGTGGCGGCGCGGCAGATGCGGCGGATGCCCGGGGTGCTCTCCTTCGACCTCGGTGACGCCGACCGGGTCGCCCGGTTCGTCTGCGCCGCCCGGCTGGTGGCGGCCGCCACCTCCTTCGGGGGACTGCACACCACAGCCGACCGCCGTGCCCAGTGGGGCGACGACACCGCGCCGGGGTTCGTCCGGCTCTCCTGTGGGGTGGAGGACACCGTCGACCTGGTGGCCGACGTGGTCGCCGCGCTCGACGCCGCCGGCACCGACGGTTCGTCACCGTGATCGCGGCCCGCCGGGGCGTACGGGGGTGAGCCCGGTCCACCGGTCGACCCTCGTCGAGCGGCTGCGTACTGCCGGTTGCGTTTTTGCCGAGGAGGAGGCGGACCTGCTCCTGGCCGCCGCCGGGGAACCGGAGGCGGTGGCCGCTCTGACCGAGCGCCGGATCGCCGGTGAGCCGCTGGAACACGTGCTCGGCTGGGCCGAGTTCTGTGGACGCCGGGTGCTGGTGGACCGGGGGGTGTTCGTCCCGAGGGCCCGTACCGCCTGGGTGGTGGAGACGGCGGTGGCGGTGACCGGCCCGGCGTCGGCGGTGGCGGACCTCTGCTGTGGATCGGGTGCGACGACGGTGGTGCTCGCCGAACGGTTGGCGCCCCGGTGGCTGGCCGCCGTCGACCTGGACCCGGCGGCAGTGGCCTGCGCCCGCCGGAATCTGGCCGGGTGGGGCGTACCCGTCCTGGTCGGTGACCTGTTCGCCCCGCTGCCGCAGGCGTGGCGGGGGCGGCTCGACCTGGTGGTGGCGAACGCTCCGTACGTGCCGACGGCGGCGGTGGCCACCCTGTCGCCCGAGGCCCGGTTGCACGAGGCCCGGTTGGCTCTCGACGGCGGACCGGACGGGCTGTCGGTGCTGCGTCGGGTCGCCGCCGACGCGGCGCGGTGGCTGGCTCCCGGCGGCCACCTGGTGGTGGAGGTCGCCGCCGACCAGGCCGGTCCGCTCTGCACGGTGCTGCGGGGGTACGGGCTCGACCCGGCCGTCCGTCACGACGTGGACCGGGACGCCACCGCCGTCGTGGCCGGTCGTCGGCCCTGACGGCGGTGGCGCGGATCCCCGCCCGACCGGCTCTCGCCGGAGCCCCCGGGGCTCTGTCGTCGGGCGGGGTGGCGCAGGCGGTCGGGCCGGTCAGCGGTGGGCGTTCCGCCGGGGTGGGGCGGCGGTGAAGGCGGCCCAGGCGGCGGGGGAGAAGTTCAGGGCGGGGCCACCCTGGTCCTTGGAGTCGCGTACGCCGACCACGCCGGGGACGGTGGCCATCTCCACGCAGGCACCCTCGTCGCCACTGTGGGTGCTCTTGCGCCAACCGGCGCGTTCGAGCGCCTCGCTGAGTGTGGGGGTCATTGTCGGTGGTGTCCCTTCAGGATTCGGAAGAGCTCGTCACGGCTCGCCGCCGGGCTGAGAGCGACGGTCCGCAGGTGTTCCATGATCTTGGTGCAGGTGCGCAGTTCACCGGGGCGGTCGAGGATCATCTGCCCGGCCACCGTCTCCACGGAGGCGATCATGGGGTCCTCCGGGTCGGCGAACTCGAGGATGTGCAGGGAGCCCCGGGTCCCCCGGTGGTAACCGGCGTTCAGCGGGATCACCTGCACCGTGACGTTCGGTAGTTCACCGAGTTTGATCAGTTGGTGGAGCTGGGTCTCCATGACAGCCCGTCCGCCGACCGGGCGTAGCAGCGCGCCCTCGTCGATGATGAAGTCCAGGATGGGCTGCTCGGCGCTGGTCATCCGCTGTTGCCTGTCCAGTCGGACGTGGACCCGCTGTTCGAGTGCGTCGTCGGTGAGGGTGTGCGGACCGCCGAGCATGACGGCCCGGATGTAGTCGGCGGTCTGGAGGAGACCGGGGACCACCGACGGCTCGAAGTTGGCGATCCCGGTGGCCTCCGCCTCCAGCGCGATGAAGTCGATGGTCCGCTTGTCCAACAGGTACGAGTACTCCACCCACCAGCCCTTCTTGCGAGCGTCCTTGGCCAGTTGCACGGCGTCGGCGACCTCGTCGGCGGCGACCCCGTAGAGGGTGAGCAGGGCCCGTACGGTGGCCGGATTGACCAGCGTCTGGGCGTTCTCGTAGCGCGACAGGGTGCTGCGGGTGCTGCTGATCTCGTCGGCGGCCGCCTCCAGGGTCAGGCCGGCGGCTTCTCGGTGATGGCGCAGGGCGATGCCCAGTCGCCGGGCGCGGGCGGTCTTCGGGGCCATGCATCGATGGTCGCACACCTCTCCGGGAAATCGTGCATGAGAGTTTGGCGATGAGAGTTGCATTCATCCCCATGGAGGTGTCAACCTGTGACGGAGTCCTCACCGCCGGTTGTCGTGGCGACGGTGGCGGTGAGCGACCGGAGGGGAAGGGGCGCGCGGCGATCGGGTTTTTCTCCCCCGTACCCGATCGCCGCGTGCCACCGACCAGCCAGCGGGAGGGAAGTCGGATGACGACAGCCGGATGTTGGCCTCGCGTCTCGCGGTGTCGGTGGTGCGCCCGGCCGGTGTTACGCGACAACGAAGGCGCCTGGATCCACGCCGATCTCGCCTACGTCTGTCGCGTCTCCGGCGGCGGTCTGAGCTACGTCTGCCGCGACTCGGGAGGCGGGCTGGCGGCCACCACGGCCGAGCCGGAAGGGGCCGGACGTGTGTCCTGAGACCGCGCCGTCCTGTTCGGAGGGACGGCGATGACGCGTTTCCTTGTCGTGCTCACCGACGTACGGCCACTGGACGAGGGGGGACGCAACGAGCGGACCACCCCGGAGCGCCGTCGCCAGGTGGTCGGTGCGAGCAACAGGGAGGCCGCCGACCGGATCGCCGGTGCCTTCATGGCACTGGGCATGGTCCGAGCCGGCCGACAACGGGTGAAGGTCCTCGTCGTGGGCCGCCGCCTGGCCGGCGAGGTGGCCCGGGTGATGTCGGACAGTCGCGCCGAACGGGCGTGCTGACCTACGGCTCAGAGCATCCGACGATGTCGCAGGTATGCCACCAGCTCGTCGTAGACCCCACCCTCGTTGGCGAACATCGCCACGTTGCGGGCCGTGGCGAGCCACGGCCGGGTCGACGGACGGACCTCCTTCAACGCCCGGTCCAGGTCCGGCTGCCCGATCATCCGTACCTCGCCCCGGCGTACCGAGTCGGCCATCGCGAACTCGGCGGCGGTCTCGCAGAGGTGTGCCAGGTCGGCCCCGGAGAAGTCCTCGGTGGCGGCGACGACCCGACCCAGGTCGACCCCGGCGATCGGCCGACCGCGCAGGTGGTACTCCAGGATCGCCCGGCGGGCGTCGGCGTCCGGCGGCAGGACCAGCACCATCCGGTCCAGCCGGCCCGGGCGGCGCAACGCCGGATCGACGTCCCACGGCGTGTTGGTGGCGGCCAACACGAACACCCCCTCGTTGTCGCCCTCCATACCGTCCAGTTCGGCAAGCAACTGGTTGCCCAGGGTGCGCAGCGCGCTGGAGGAGGTCTGCGAACGCTTGTGACCGAGCGCGTCGATCTCGTCGAGGAAGAGCACGCACGGGGCGTTGCGGCGGGCGGCCTGGAACAACTGGTGCAGGTTGCGCTCCGAGTTGCCGACCCACATGTCGAGCACGTCCACTATCGACAGGGACAGGAAACGGGCCCCCATCTCCCCGGCCACGGCCCGGGCCAGGAAGGTCTTGCCGCAGCCCGGCGGGCCGTACAGCATCAGGCCGCCGCGCAGGCTCTTGCCGTACATCCGGCGCAGCTCCGGGTTGCGCAGCGGTCCCAGGAAGGCCATCTCCAGCCGCTCCTTGACCGCTGCCATCCCCCCGACGTCGGCCAGCCGGACTGTCGACGACTCCACGTCGAACACCCGGTCGGCGTCACCGGAGACCGGGTCGGGCTCGTCCCCGGCCCTGACGAAGCGGGGCGGCACGATGTCGGCCAGTTCCCGCTCGTACGCGGCGAGCGGGTCACCCGCGTCGTCGTCGGCGACAGGAGTCGCGGCGGAGGCGGGCGTGGTGGCCGACGGCGGCCCGCCGGGCGTCGACGACGGTCCGGAAGCCGCCGACGGCGGCCCGCCGGGGGCCGACGACGGGTCGGGGGCGGGCGGGGCGAGGGCCTGCTGCATGAGCGTCTGCGCCTCGACGTTGCCCGGGTCCCTGGCGAGCACCTGACCGAGGTGGGCGATCGCCTCCCCGCCGCGTCCGCGCTCCACCAGCAGACCGGCCAGGTGCAGGCGCAGCGGAAGGTCGTCCGGACGGGCTTCGAGGGCGGCCGCCAGGCTCACGAGCAGCGGGTCGGGGCTCATAGGATCAGCAGCGTAACGAAGGGGTCGTCGGGGCCTCGCGGGGCTCGACCGACAGCTGTCACCGAAAGTGGACGGTTACGATACGTATATGGCTTGTTGACCGATTGCGTCGGACCCCCGTGTTCCCCGGGTATCGGCACCGCCCATTCGCCACGCACAGTAAGGTCGACCGCGTGACCGCCGTCGGCGTCACAGCGAACTTCACAATCGGGACCGAAGAGGTGACCCAGTGACCACCCCAGGCAAGACCCGCGTGGCGATCGTCTTCGGCGGCCGTAGCCCGGAACACGGCATCTCCTGTGTCAGCGCCGGCAGCGTGCTCGACGCGCTCGACCCGGACGAGTTCGAGGTGGTGCCCATCGGCATCACCCGCGCCGGCCAGTGGGTTCTCGCCGACGGTGCCGCCGCCGACCTGGCGATCCAGGGCCGGCAACTACCGGAGATCACCCCGGACTCCGGTGCCGAACTGGTACTGCGGGCCGACCCCACCGGCGGCGGACTGATGGTGCTCGAACCGGGCGAGGGCCCCCGCATCCTGGCCGACATGGACGTCGTCTTCCCGGTGCTGCACGGCGCGTACGGCGAGGACGGCACCATCCAGGGCATGTTCGAGATGGCCGGTCTCCCGTACGTGGGAGCCGGCGTCTTCGCCTCGGCCGCCGCGATGGACAAGGAGTTCACCAGGAAGCTCTGCGTCGCCGAGGGCATCCCCGTCGGCCCGTACGCGGTGCTGCGCAGCGGGATGACCCTGAGCGAAGAGGACAAGCAGCGCCTCGGCCTGCCGGTCTTCGTCAAGCCGTCCCGGGCCGGTTCGTCCTTCGGGATCACCAAGGTCGCCGACTGGGACCGGCTGGACGAGGCGGTCGCCACCGCCCGGCGGTTCGACTCGAAGGTGCTCGTCGAGGCGGCCGTCGTCGGCCGGGAGGTCGAGTGCGGCGTCCTAGAGAGCGAGGTCGGGGGCGCCCCCGAGACGTCCCTGCTCTCCGAGGTGCGGGTCGTCGGCGACCACGACTTCTACGACTTCGAGGCCAAGTACATCAACTCGGAGCGGGCCTGCGAGTACGACATCCCGGCACAGTTGCCCGACCAGGTCACCCGCAAGGTCCAGGAGTACGCCGGGCGGGCCTTCACCGCCCTCGACTGCGCCGGCCTGGCCCGGGTCGACTTCTTCGTCACCCCGGACGAGCAGGTCTACCTCAGCGAGATCAACACGATGCCGGGGTTCACCCCGACGTCGATGTTCCCCCGGATGTGGGCGGCGGCCGGCCTGGAGTACCCGAAGCTCGTCGACCGTCTGATCCGCACCGCCCTGCGCCGGGGCACCGACCGGCACTGATCCCACCGGAGCCGGCCCGTCCCGACGAGGGGGCGGGCCGACTCCCGGTCAGCCGCCGCAGCCCGACGGCGGAGTGCCGCCGGAGCGGACCGACTCCACCACCGTGTCCGAGACCGCAGGCAGCCACTGCAACGGCTGGTCGTACTCCTTCGGGACCGTGACCTGGACCGGGACCTCCCGGTCGACGGTGGTGAACACCGTGGCGTCGGCCTCGTCGGCCCCGTGCCAGCAGACCCGGTTGACGGTCCACACCTCGTCGGTCTCGTCGAGGGTGGCGGCCGGGCCGCCGCAGGTCACGGTCAGGGCGGGATCGCCGTACGCGGCGTTCTGCTCGGGCCCGGCGGTGACCGGACGCTGGGCCAGCCCGCCGACTGTGGGCGGAAGTTGGGACAGCAGGGCGCGGCAGACCACTGTGGGTCGTTCGGCCAGTTCCGGGGCCGGCAGATCGACAGGTGTGCTCGACTGCGGGCGGGCGGAGGTGGGCGACGGGGACGCTGCGCTCCCGGCCTGATCGTCCGGGCGGAGCTGGGCGAAGGCCAACCCGGCGACCAGCAGGGTCACCGGCACCGCCACGGCCGTGGCCAGCCATGCGGCGTTGCGATTGGTACGGTCCGGCGTCGTCTCGCCGGATGACGTCTCAGTGCTCTCGTCCACTTACAGGCGCACCACCGAACACGTGAGGGTGCGGGTGATGCCGGGCACCATCTGCACCTTGCTGACAATGAGTTTGCCGAGCTCGTCGACGGTGTTGGCCTCGGTGAGGACGACCACGTCGTACGGCCCGGTGACGGCGTCGACCCGGACCACGCCATCGAGCCCCGCGATGAGACCGGCCACCTCGCGCGCCCGGCCGACTTCTGTCTGGATGAGGATGTACGCCTGAACCACGACTCGCCCTCCGTCCTCCGCCCGTCGCCGTCGAGGCGGCGGCCCGAAGGGTGAAACTACCCTACGGAGCAGGCGTGATCCCTATCGGTGGTCAAGGAGAAGCGGTGAGCGAGCAGGGTGGGTGGGCGTGAGCGTCGCGGACGTCGGAGAGTTCGGGTTGATCGACCGGGTGACCGCCCGACTGGGGCACGGATCGGCCTGTCTGCTCGGCCCCGGGGACGACGCCGCTGTGGTGCGCGCCCCGGACAGCCGGGTGGTGGCCTCCACCGACGTGCTCGTCGACGGGCGGCACTTCCGCCGGGACTGGGGCAGCGGGGTCGACACCGGGCACCGGGCCGCCGCGGCGAACCTTGCCGACATCGTGGCGATGGGGGCCACCCCCACAGCCCTGCTGGTGGCGCTCTGTCTGCCGCCCGACGTCGAGCCCGGCTGGGCCGAGGAACTGGCCGACGGGCTGACCGCCGAGGCGGCCAAGGTCGGGGCGAGCGTGGTCGGCGGGGACATGTCGGCCAGCCCGACGCTGACAGTGGCGGTGACCGCCCTCGGTGACCTCGGCGGCCGGGCCCCGGTGGTGCGCTCGGGTGCCCGCCCCGGCGACGTGCTCGCGTTGGCGGGCCGGACCGGGTACGCGGCGGCGGGCTACACCGTCATGTCCCGGGGCTTCCGGACCCCGAAGGTGCTGGTCGAGGCGTATCGGCGGCCGGAGGTGCCGTACCCGGCCGGCCCCCTCGCCGCCCGGCTGGGCGCCACCGCCATGATCGACGTGTCGGACGGTCTGCTCGCCGATCTCGGGCACGTGGCAAAGGCCAGCGGGGTCCGGATCGACGTACGCTCCGACGCCTTCGAGGTGCCCCGGCAGATGCGCGACGCCGCGCAGGCGCTCGGCATGGACCCGTACGCCTGGCTGTTGACAGGTGGTGACGACCACGCCCTGGCCGCGACCTTCCCGCCCGGGGTGGCGCTGCCGGAGACCTGGCGGCCGATCGGCCGGGTCACTGCGGGATCCGGGGTCACCGTCGACGACGCCGACCACGAGGGCCCGGCCGGCTGGGACCACTTCCGGTGACGGGTCGTACCCTTCACACAGTGAGTGAGCTGGAGATCAGGGTGGTGCCCTTCGACTCGCCCGTCGCCGGGCCGTTGATCGGTGCGGCGATGACGGAGCTGGGCGCCCGGTACGGCGGCACCGGTGACGACACCCCTGTCGACCCCGCCGAGTTCGCCCCGCCCGCCGGGGCCTTCCTCGTCGGCTACCTCGACGGGACGGCCGTGGGGTGCGCGGGCTGGCGCAGTCACGGCGACTCGGGGAAGGTCGCCGAGCTGAAGCGGATGTACACGGTCGGGACCCTGCGGGGCCGGGGCGTGGCCCGGAGGGTCCTCGCGGCGGTGGAGCGGTCCGCCCGGGACCACGGCCGGACCCGCCTCATCCTGGAGTGCGGCGACCGGCAACCCGAGGCGATCGCCCTGTACTCCTCGCTCGGCTACGAGCGCATCCCCAACTTCGGCTACTACCGGGACGCCCCCGGCTGCCTCTCCTTCGGCCGAGACCTCTGACCCCCGGACCCATCAGCGTCGAGACCGGTGATCCGCCCACGTACCGGTCCAGACCGCGAGATCCTGTATCCACTTCGCGGTGCTCTGCCGGGACTTGACCCGCCACTTCGCGGCGTTCCTCGACGCGAAGTCGTCCAGGACCGCGCGCCGGGTCGCCGTCCACGCGGGGAACCGGGCCAACCACTCCTCGGCCTGATCGGGGGTGTGGCCGCTACCGATCAGCCATTGAGCGAGCAACGCGAGTTCGACCCACGGTGCCGCCTTCGTCGCGTAGGCCCAGTCGACGATCCGTAGGCCGTCCGTGGTCACGATCAGATTGGTGGGGTTCAGGTCGGAGTGCACGAGCGTCCCGCCGGTCATCGCCGGGTCGGCGAACCCGAGCCGGGCTGCCGGAGTGAACCACGTCTCGCCCAGAGCGGGAGTCTCCTGAAGCCCTTTCAGCGTCACCGCGAACACATCGAGATCCGGACTGCCGGGGGACAGGTCGGGGTGGGGACCGGCTAGATGCTCGGTCCCCACCACCAGCCAGCCGGCGGACTCGAAGTGCCACCGAACTGCGGGCGGGTACCAGTCGACGGTGCTGGTCGCCGCCAGCTCGTAACGCAGTGACCGAACGCTCAGCTCTGTCGAGGCCGCCTTCACGAAGACGTTGCCGGTCGGCCCGACGACGGTGGAGGCGATCTCCGCATGGTCTCCACTCGAAGCGGGGAGGACGTCGAAGGCTCCACCCATCCGTCCGGCGATCTCTGTCGTGACGCTCTCCGGCAGAGCAGTCCAGTCACGGCGCATGGGCCATCTCCTCCGTTATGCCTTTCCGGGCTGAGGCGGGTTCGGCGGACAGCAGGACTCAGCCTCGCCGGTCCAGAATTCCATGTCGACCCGGTAGCCGGTGTCCTGCAGCGCCGCGAGCGTGTACGTGATGGCGGTGCCGTCTCGCATTGCCTCGGTCAGGATCGGGCGGTGGTGCACGTAGTGACCCGCGATCTCCTCGCAGGCGGCGGTGTAGGGCTCGCTGATCTGGAGCGCGGCGTGCCAAACGGCGTCAACCGGATGGGTTGGGACGACTCGGTAGGATTCACCGGACGGCAGCAGCATCCCGAAATCGGGCTTTTCCTGCGCGTTGGCGTACGCCTTGAGAAAGACGAGGAACTGTCCGACCGCACGCTCGGCGTAAGTCTGGGTGACCTCCTGCCTTGCGGCGAAGTAGTGGACGATCTGGTCGAACACTTCGACCGAGACGAGGGTTCGGGGGTCTGCGACGGTCGTGATTGACCTGTCTGCGGTGATGGTCAAGGCTCCTCCTCTGATTTGTGGTCAGCGTGGTGTTGTTTTTGTGCCAGGGATCGGGTTTCACCTTCGGACGCGTGGGGCGACCAGGCTGCCAACTGGCCGGGCGGGCGGTTGGTGTGAAGGCAGCACTCCGGGAGGGCCTCGCACACGCCGCGACGATCCATCTGTCTCCTGCCGGATCCGTTCGGCGCGACAGGAATCTGATGCGTGAGCAACTGGAGCGCCTTGCCGAGTGTGCGCAGTTGCCGCACGTGCAGGTGTTGGTTGTGCCCGCCGCTGTGGGGATGTATCCGGGGCTCGGTGGGGGGTTCATCCTGGCCGAATTGCCTTCGGGTGAGCATGTCGCACACGTCGACAGCCAAGCGCGAGCACAGATAGTCACCGAAGCCGCCGACCTTGCTACCCTGAATATTAGGTGGGAGCGTATCCGAAGCGAGGCGCTTAACCGTCCTCTCTCGCTGGACTTGATCAGGGAAGCGGCAGGCACATGGACATGACCGGCGCGCAGTGGCGCAAGAGCACCAAGAGCGGAAACAACGGTGGATCGTGTGTCGAGATCGCCGATAACCTGGCGGACATCGTCCTCGTGCGGGACACGAAGGACCGTGAGGGCGGCACCCTTGCGTTCTCGCCGGCTTCCTGGGCGGGCTTCGTCGGATTCGCGAAGGTGATCGGTCCCGTCGGCTGACCTCAATGCGGGAAGGCCCCCGGTTTATCCGGGGGCCTTTTTCCTGTGGACGCGTCAGCCGGAGTAGTCGGCCCGTGGCTATCTGGCTGGACCATCGGGCGGACACGACAGAGCCGGCGGACCGGTTCCGGTCCGCCGGCAATGGCAGAGCTGGTGCTGGCGTTACCGCGTCAGGCGCGGGCGACCTTCCCGGCCTTGATGCACGAGGTGCAGACCTTGAGCTTCTTGGTCGTGCCGCCACCGGCCGGGGTACGCACCGACTGGATGTTCGGGTTCCAGCGGCGGTTGGTCTTCTTCTTCGACCACGGCACGTTGTGGCCGAAGCCCGGCCCCTTGCCGCAGACGTCGCACACGCTAGCCACGGGATACTCCTGAGATTGAAACGTCATGAGGTCGCCACCAGGCAGGGTGCTGCCCGGGCAACCTGGCCAGGTTACCCGATGCCCCGCCGACCTGGCGAACCGGCCCTGCTCGACCCCGCTGCGACGCCGACGTTGCCCGGGTGAATCGCGCCGACCCCGGCGGGTGTCGGTGAGCGCCAGTAGGCTTCTCGCCGTGCTGGACACCCTCGACGCCGCCACGGTACGCCGCTGGTGCGACGGTGGGCTGGCAGTGCTCCGCCGGCACCAGGGCGAGATCGACGAGCTGAACGTCTACCCGGTGCCCGACGGCGACACCGGAACCAACCTGGTGCTCACCCTGGCCTCGGCCCGGCAGGCGTTGGCGCTGGACCTGGAGACCCTCCCCGACGACGGGGCGACCGGGCACGGGCACGCGCTGCGGCTGATGGCCCAGGGGGCGCTGATGGGGGCCCGGGGCAACTCGGGGGTGATCCTCGCCCAGATCCTGCGCGGGCTCGCCGACGCGGTCGCAGCCCTTCCGGCGGTACGCGGCCGGGCGCTGGCCGCCGCCCTGGCCCACGCCACCACGGCCGCGTACGACGCGGTGACCGCCCCGGTGGAGGGCACTGTGCTCAGCGTGATCGCCTCGGCGGCCGAGGCTGCCCGTGCCACCGACAGCGACGACCTGCCCACCGTGGCCCGGGCGGCGGCCGACGGGGCGGCGCTCGCGCTGGACCGCACCCCGACCCAGTTGCCGGCGCTGGCCGGTGCCGGTGTGGTCGACGCCGGTGGGCGGGGGCTCTGTCTGCTGCTCGACGCCCTGGTGGCGGCGGTCACCGGCGAACACCCAGGCGATCCTGACCCCGGACCGTCCCGTCCCGCCCCGGAGGAGCCACCGGCGGCCGGACCACGACCCCCGGCCGAGGCCGGTGTCGACGGGCCGCCGGTGACCCCACGGCCGCCGGCGGGGGACGGTGCCGACGGGCCGCCGGTGACGGTCCGGGAGGGCAGCTCCACCGAGTACGCCTACGAGGTGCAGTTCCTGCTCGACGCCGAGCCGGAGGCGGTGGGGCGGATGCGGGAGGCGCTGGCCGGGCTCGGTGACTCCCTCGTCGTGGTCGGCGGGGACCGGACCTGGAACGTGCACGTGCACGTCGACGACGTCGGGGCGGCGATCGAGGCGGGGGTGGTGGCCGGGCGGCCGTACCGGATCTCGGTGACCCGCTTCGCCGACCCGCCGCCCGCCGGTGCTCCGGCACCGCCCGGCCCCGCCGACCGGACCGGCCGGACGGCGGTGGTGGCGGCCACCGGGACGGGCCTCACCGAACTGCTCACCGGGGAGGGGGCGGTGGTGGTGGCGCCGGGACCCTCGGCCGAGCTGTTGCTGGACACCGTCCGCTCCACCGGCGCGGCCGAGGTGGTGGTGCTGCCCGGGGACGCCGCCACGCAGGCGGTCGCCGGGCCTGTCGCGCGGGAGGCGCACCGGGCCGGGGTCCGGGTGAGCGTGGTGCCGACCCGTTCACCTGTGCAGGCGCTGGCCGCCCTCGCCGTACGCGACCCGGGGCGGCCCTTCGCCGACGACGTGATCGCGATGGCCGAGGCGGCCGGGGCCTGCCGGTACGCCGAGGTCCGGTACGCCGCCGAGGCGGCGCTGACGGTGGCCGGGCCGTGCCGCGCCGGGGACGTCGTGGCACTGATCGAGGGGGAGGTCCACCTGATCGGCACCGATCTGGTGGACACCTGCAAGCAGGTGGTGGACCGGATGCTCGGGGGTGGGGGCGAGCTGGTCACCCTGCTCTGCGGGGCGCAGGCCCCCGCCGGGGTCGCCGAGGCGGTCCGCGACCACGTCGGGCTCCGGTGGCCGTTCGTGCAGGTGCAGGCGTACCCGGGTGGGCAGCCGCACCATCCGCTCCTGGTGGGGGTCGAATGACGTCAGACACGTCTCAGGTGGACACACCGCTGTCGAAGCTGGTCGGGGCGAAGACCGCGAAGGCGCTCGCCGGTCACCTAGACCTGCACACCGCCGGTGACCTGATCTATCACTTCCCGCGCCGGTACGACGAGCGGGGCGAGCACACCGACATCCGTAGCCTGGACGTCGGCGAGCAGGTCACCGTCCTGGCCCAGGTGCACCGTACGGCGGTACGCCCGATGCGCCAACGTCGGGGCAACCTGCTGGAGGTGACCGTCGGTGACGACTCCGGCGGGACGCTGACACTGACCTTCTTCGGTAACCAGGCATGGCGGGAACGGGAGCTTCGTCCCGGCCGGTGGGGGATGTTCGCCGGGAAGGTCACCGAGTTCCGGGGGCGGCGTCAGCTCAACGGCCCGGAGTACGTCCTGCTCGGCGACTCCACCGACGGGGAGGCGGCGGCCAACGAGGAGGTCGAGGAGTTCGCCGGTGCGCTGATCCCGGTCTACCCCGCTGCGGCGGCGGTGCCGACCTGGGTGATCGCCCGATGCGTACGGGTGGTGCTGGACACCTTCACCCCGCCCGACGACCCGCTGCCGACTGCCGTACGGGTCGGCCGCAACCTGGTCGGGATCGGTGCCGCGCTGCGGGAGATCCATCGCCCGTCGAGCAAGGAGGAGCTGTACCGGGCCCGCCGTCGACTCAAGTGGGACGAGGCGTTCGCCGTCCAGGTGACACTGGTGCAGCGCAAGCGCCGGGCCGCCGACCGACCCGCCCAGGCCCGCCCCCGGCGTACCGGTGGGCTGTTGGACGCCTTCGACGCGCGGCTGCCGTACGAGCTGACTCCGGGGCAGCGCCGGGTCGGCGCGGAGGTGACTGCGGACCTGGCCACCGGGCACCCGATGCACCGGCTGTTGCAGGGGGAGGTCGGGTCCGGCAAGACGGTGGTGGCGTTGCGGGCGATGCTCCAGGTCGTCGACGCGGGCGGCCAGGCCGCCCTGCTCGCGCCGACCGAGGTGCTCGCCGCCCAGCACCACCGGGGGATGCTCGACCTGCTGGGTCCGTTGGCTCAGGCCGGTGAACTGGGCGGGGCCGAGGACGCCACCCGGGTCGAGCTGGTCACCGGTTCGCTCGGTGCGGCGGCCCGACGTCGGGCGCTGGCCGAGGTGGCCCAGGGCCGGGCCGGGATCGTCCTCGGCACCCACGCCCTCCTCTACGAGGGTGTCGACTTCGCCGACCTGGGGCTGGTGGTGGTCGACGAGCAGCACCGGTTCGGCGTGGAGCAGCGCGACGCGTTGCGTGCCAAGGCCGACCAGCCGCCACACGTCCTGGTGATGACGGCGACCCCGATCCCCCGGACCGTCGCCATGACCGTCTACGGCGACCTGGAGGTCTCCACCCTCGCCGAACTGCCGCAGGGGCGTTCACCGATCACCTCGCACGTCGTACCGGCCGCCGAGAAGCCCGCCTTCCTGGACCGGGCGTGGCGGCGGGTGCGCGAGGAGGTGGCCGCCGGGCACCAGGCCTATGTGGTCTGTCCCCGGATCGGGGAGGGTCCGGCAGGCGCGGAGGAGGAGCCGCCCCGGGAGGACGACAACGGTCGACGTCCCCCGGTGGCGGTGACCGAGGTCGCCCCGTTGCTCGCCGAGGGGCCGCTGCACGGGCTGCGCATCGGCGTGCTGCACGGCCGGCTCCCGGCCGACGAGAAGGACGCGGTGATGCGGTCCTTCGCCGCCGGGGAGGTCGACGTCCTGGTCGCCACCACCGTCGTCGAGGTCGGCGTCAACGTCCCCAACGCGACGGTGATGATCGTGCTGGACGCCGACCGGTTCGGAGTGTCCCAACTGCACCAGTTACGGGGCCGGGTCGGACGGGGTGCGGCGGCCGGACTCTGCCTGTTGGTCACCGAGGCGGTCGAGGGTTCCTCGGCCCGGGAACGGCTGGACGCGGTCGCGTCCACCACCGACGGGTTCAAGCTCGCCGAACTGGATCTGGAGCAGCGTCGGGAGGGTGACGTGCTGGGGGCCACCCAGTCGGGTCGCCGCTCCCACCTGCGGCTGCTCTCCCTGCTGCGGGACGCCGAGCTGATCCGTGACGCCCGTACCGAGGCGATCGGCCTGGTCGAGGAGGACCCGGAGCTGACCCGGCATCCGGCGCTGGCGGCCTCGGTCACCGCGCTCGTCGACGCCGACCGGGCGGAGTACCTGGAGAAGGGCTGATCCCGCAGCTGTGGCCGGTGGGGCCTCCCACCGTCGTCGGGTGGTGGTCTTCCACAGCCGTGGGTGGGCGGTGGTCTTCCGCCGTCGGGTGTCGGCGGGGTCCTCCCGCCGCTGTCCGGAAACGACCGAGGGCGCGTCGACCAGATCTGGTCGACGCGCCCTCGTCGCGTCACGTGCGAACGGGTTCGGCACTGTCAGCGTGTCGTCCCGGGTCCGGTGGGGTCTCGCCCCTCCGGTTCGATCAGGCGGTGAAGCGCAGCTTGCGACGACGGGCCACCACGAACAGGACCGCGCCGGCACCGAGCAGCAGGATTGCACCCGCGGCGATGCCACCGGCGGCGGCACCGGTCACCGGCAGGCCACCACCGGAGCCACCCTCCTCGTCCTTCTCGCAGTCCTTCGGCTGCTCCCAGACGACGACCTCGTCCTTGACGTCACCGATGCTCGGGGTGACCTTCAGGCCCTCGTAGGCGTCGAAGGAGACCGAGGTCTTCTGGCCGGGCACTCCGTCGAGGGTCTTGACCTCGCCCTTCTCGGAGGTGAGGGTGACGCTGAACTCGACGCCGTCGGCCGGGTTGTCGATCAGGAAGGTGAGCTGGTCGCAGGTCTCCTCCAGGTCGAAGGTGGGCTCACCCGGCTCGGGGAGGACCGGCGGCTGGCTCGGGGTCGGCGAGACCGGGGTGCTCGGGGTCGGGCTCGGCTCCTCGCTCGGGCTGGGCTCCGGGCTGGGGGTCGGCTCCTCGCTCGGCGAAGGCTCCGGGCTCGGCGACTGCTCCTCGCTCGGCGGCTGCTCCTCGCTCGGGCTCGGCTCCGGGCTCGGCTGCTCCTCGCTCGGGGTCGGCGAGGGCGGCTGCTCCTCCTGGCAGTTGCCGGTCACCTTGGCCTTGCCGGTGCGGGTGGCGAAGAGCTTCGACCGGCCCTTGTCCCACTCCAGCCGGACGGACAGCTCGGCGGCCTTTCGACGGGGGACGGTCTGCTCGCCGACCAGTTCGCCCTGGCCCGCCTTCGGAACGAGGGCGCCGGGGACGAGGTTGGTCACCTCGGTGGCCGAGGGGCTCCAGACGCCGACCACAGCGGCGTCCCACTGCCGCTCGCTGTTACGAACGGTCCACGTGACCCGGACGCTGCCGTCCTTCAGCTTGCAGCCGGTGCCGTCGATGATGGGGTGGTGGGCGCTGGCCGGGGTGGCGGCGATGGTCGCAGCCCCGGCGAAACCCAGGAGCGCGCCGGCGGTGACCGCCACGACGCGCCGCAGCGGGGAATTGAGACGGATCAACGTCTGCTCCTGACGAGGGGGTTGGTCCTGATACGTGCGGCGGGGGGACGGGAGCCGGCACGCCCCGGACGGGCGCGGGCTCACTGTGGCGTCCTCCGACGCCAGCGCATCCGGCAAGATCGGACGCAGGACGTGACTGTACCGATCGATCGCGAACGCGCTACATCTTCAGGCTGGGCTAAGGAATCTGTGACCTATCCGTGATCTTGGTCGAACCTGTGGTGACCCGGCGGTCACCAGTGGGTCATCCCGGCGGTCCCGTCGGCGATGGATCTTCAGGGTTCTTCCAGTTCACCGCGCGTTCGGTCGGGGTGGTGTCCTGACCGGACGGTGTCGAGGTCGATGCGGGCGCCCGGTGGCGACCGGACGGAGAGACGCCGAGGGCGAGTCGACCGGTCGGTCGACTCGCCCTCGGGTTCTTCGCTGACGTACGGATCTATCAGGCCGTGAAGTGCACCCGACGACGTCGGGCCATGACGAAGAGCACCGCGCCCAGGCCGAGCAGCGCGACCGCACCCGCGGCGATGCCGCCGGCAGCCGCACCGGTCACCGGCAGGCCCTCTTCCTCGCCGCCGCCGGAGCCGCCTTCCTCGTCCTTCGGCTCGTCCTTGTCCTTGCCCTTGTCGCACTCCTTCGGCTCGCTCCACTTGAGCGGGCCGCCGGAGTCGAGGTCACCGGTGACGGTGACGGTGAAGCCCTTGCCGGCCTCGAAGGTGACCTTCTTGGTCTTGCCCGGCTCGACCGTCACGGTCTTGGCCTCGCCCTTGCTCGGGGTGAAGGTCGAGTTCAGGGTCTTGCCGTCGGCCGGGTTCTTGATCTCGAAGATCATCTCGTCGCAGGTGGAGTGGTAGCTGCCGTCGGGGATCCCGACCTCCGGCTTCTTGCAGTCCTCCGGCTGCTCGTGGCCGCCCTTGAAGGGCTCCATGCCCTTGGCCTCGACGGTGATGTCGCGCGAGTTCGCCGCGTCGAGCTTGTGCTTGACCAGCTCACCGGCGGGCACGGACACCTCCTCGCGGTACTCGCCGCTGGCGGTGATGGTGAACGTGGTCTTGATGTTGCCCCGGTTGGCCAGGGTCAGGGTGACGCTGCCCTCGCAGTCGAAGGTGGGCTCGACGGCGGGAGCAGCGACGCAGGTGTCCTTGCCGCCGTTGTACCAGGCCGACGGGCCCTTCGACTTCGCGCCGACGCCGGACTTGCTGCCGATCTTGCGGTCGCCGTAGCGGGCGCTCTTCTCGGTCAGCGGGTCGATGATCTCGTCGCCGAAGACGAAGTCGACCTGGGTGAAGCAGGCGGGAACCTCGACCTTGAACTCCAGCTTGGCCTGCTGGAGCTTGCCCTCGCCGATGCCGGCGAACGCCTTGACCGACTTGTCGAACAGGTACTGCGGGGTGGCGAAGCGCGCCGACGGAGCCAGGTAGGACACCAGAGCGACGGCCTGCTCCTGACCCTCGCAGAGCGGGCCGTTGGTCAGGGTGATCGAGGCTTCACCCTTCGGTCCGTCGAACTCGTGGGTGTAGCGGGCATCCTCGGCGCTGACGCACTGAGGTCCCGGGGGCGGGGTGGTCTCGCCGGACGGGCTCACCGACGGCGACGGCGGTACCGGCGTCGGAGTTTCGGCGCTGGCGGGCGAGGCGCCCATGACGGCCGTGAAGCCGAGCATCGAGGCGGCGACGACGGCAAGCGACCGTCGCAGCGACAGCGGGGGACGGATCACACGTACTCCCGGGGTGAGGGGCGAGCAGGGGTGCAGCGCGGGGCGGCGGGAGTCGCGGCCGAACGTCGGCGCGGTCCGCAGTGATGCCTCCCCGGCGCCGGGCCGGCGAACCACCGCCGGCACCGGTCAGGACCCTAGTCGGGGCAACCGGTACGAAACAGCCCACTGACACTGACAAGCGTCATGTTATCGATCTGAGATCATTGATATACGGAAAGTGAGACATTGTCGAGATAATGGATACGGACCGTGCGGGTCGAGGGGGTGGCTGTCGGCGTACCGTCGCTGACTGTGAGAGCGTCGGTGCGACGGACGTGACGACGGCGGTACGCAGGAGGTGTCGGTGACCCGGATCGTGGCCGGAACGCTCGGCGGGCGGCGGATCGCCGCGCCCCCCGGTGGGGGAACCCGCCCCACCTCGGATCGGGTGCGCGAAGCCCTGTTCAGTGCCGTCCAGGCCGAAGTGGACCTGGTCGGGGCCCGCTTCGCCGACCTCTTCGCCGGCTCCGGCGCGGTCGGCCTGGAGGCGCTCTCCCGGGGGGCCGAGCACGTGCTGCTTGTCGAGTCCGACCCGCGCGCCGCCCGGGTCGTCCGGGAGAACATCGCCACCCTGCGGGCCGCCCCCGCCGCCCGGCTGGTCACCGGTCGGGTCGCCACCGTCCTGGCGGCGGGTCCCGACGGCGGCCCCTACGACGTGGTCTTCGCCGACCCGCCGTACGCCGTGTCGGAGGAGGAGGTGACGGCGATGCTGGCCGCCCTGGTCGAGGGGGACTGGTTGACCGCCGACGCCCTCGTGGTGGTCGAGCGGTCGAGCCGATCCGCCCCCTTCACCTGGGTGGAAGGTGTCACCTGCACCCGCAGTCGCCGCTACGGCGAGACCACACTTTGGTACGGTCGCCGATCATGAGACGTGCGGTATGCCCCGGCTCTTTCGACCCGGTCACCAACGGGCACCTCGACATCGTCGGGCGGGCCAGTCGACTCTTCGACGAGGTGATCGTGGTGGTCACCATCAACCAGTCGAAGACCTCGCTGTTCACCGTCGAGGAACGCATCGACATGCTCCGCCAGGTGACCTCGTCGTACGACAACGTCCGGGTCGAGTCGTTCCGGGGGCTGCTCGTCGACTTCTGCCGGGCCCAGCAGGCGAGTGTCCTGGTCAAGGGGCTGCGGGCGATCAGCGACTTCGACTACGAGTTGCAGATGGCCCACATGAACATCGGTCTGGCCGGGGTGGAGACCCTCTTCATGCCGACGAACCCCCTCTACTCGTTCCTCTCCTCCAGCCTGGTCAAGGACGTGGCCAAGTGGGGCGGGGACGTCACCTCGCACGTACCCGACGTGGTCCGGGAGGCGCTGCGCTCCCGCCTGGACCCCTCCGTCCGCGACTGACGTCCTACGGGCGGGGTCCGGCCGTCCCGCGACGAACCGGCCCGCGACGCGACGCGCCGGGCCGGGGGGAACGGACGCGAGTGGCCGGTGCGCGACATCATGGTGCAGCGGGAGGACGGCCGCAGCCCGCATCATGTAGGTCGGCCGACGAACGACAGGAGTGAGGTACCGGTGGACCCGCTCGACCGCATCGACGAACTGATCGCCCTGGTGGAGACGGCACGGTCCGTCCCCATGTCCCGGAACAACTGCATGGTGGACCGGGGTGAGATGATCGCCGCGCTCGACGAGCTGCGTGTCGAACTCCCCGCCGACCTGCGTCGCGCCGCCGCCCTGCTGGAGGAGCGGGACAAGATCATGGAGGCGGGCAAGCGCGAGGCGGACCGGATCATCAGCGAGGGTGAGGCGGAACACGCCCGGCTCGTGTCGGTCAACGAGATCACCGTCTCCGCCGAGCACGAGGGGGCCCGGATCGTCGCCGAGTCCCGGGCCGAGGCGCAACGCCTGCGCCAGGAGGTGGACGACTACGTCGACACCGCCCTGGCCAACTTCGAGCAGTTCCTCACCCGGGCCCTCGCCTCGATCGAGCGGGGCCGGGACAAGATGCACGCGCTGCGCGAGATCGGCACCTTCGGGGGAGAGGAGACCGAGCGTCCCCTCTCGTTCTGAGCAGGGTCGGCGACCTGCGGACCGACCCTCGGTCCCGGCCCCCGGTTCGACTGTCGGCCGGTCGCCCAGGTAACCTCATTTGTCGGCCTCTCACCGGTCGGAGTCTAACTATGCCCAAGCACTCGTCGAACACACTCGATCCCAGGTCGCCGCTGGTCCTCGACACGAGGGACCTGCCACGTCGGCCTGGCGTGTCGCGTACGGTCGAACGGGTCGCCCCGGCACCGGCGGACCTCGGTGTGGAGCTGATCAGCGTGCCGGAGGGCGCGGACCTCGACCTCGACCTGAGGATGACGTCCGTCTCGGAGGGCGTGCTCGTCACCGGGACCGTCAGCGGTCCCGTCCGGGGCGAGTGCGGTCGTTGCCTGCGCGAGATCGACGACACGGTGACCGTGACCGTCCAGGAGCTGTACGCGTACGAGGACAGCACCACGGACGCCACGACCGAAGAGGATGAGGTGGGTCGGTTGCAGGGAGACCTGATCGACCTGGAGCCGGTGGTTCGGGACGCGTTGGTGCTCACCCTGCCGACCAACCCGACCTGCCGCCAGGACTGCCCTGGGCTGTGCCCCGACTGCGGGACGCCCCTGGACGAGTTGCCGGCCGACCACAGTCACCAGCAGATCGACCCGCGTTGGGCGGGCCTGTCGCAACTGACCCGTAAAGAGGAGTAAGAACCGTGGCCGTCCCGAAGCGCAAGATGTCGCGCAGCAACACCCGCTCCCGTCGGGCGAACTGGAAGGCTGTCGCGGTGGCGACCGTGGCTTGCCCGCAGTGCAAGTCGGCGAAGCTGCCGCACACTGCCTGCTCCGTCTGTGGCACCTACAACGGCCGCCAGGTCATCGACGTCTGACCCGGACGCCGCGTGACGCCCCCGACCCGTGGTCGGGTGGCGCGTGCAACCTGGCGATCGCCCGGTGACCCGGTGTCCGCCGACACTGACCGGCCCGCTCCGGCCAGTGATCCGGTGACACCGGGCACCGTGCGGATCGCCGTTGACCTCCTCGGCGGGGACGACGCTCCCGACGTCGTGGTTGACGGCGCTCTGCTGGCCATGCGTGCCGACCCTGACCTGCACCTGCTTCTCGTCGGCCCGGCTGAGACCGCGGCCGACCTGCTGGGTGCCCTCGACCCGGTCCAGAGTTCCCGGATCACGGTTCGGCCGGTCCGCGACGTCGTCGCGATGTCCGAGCACCCGGTCCGGGCCCGTGGTCACAGCACCATCCGTGCGGCCGTGGCGGCCGTGCGGAACGGCTACGCCGACGCGATGGTCTCCGCCGGCTCCACCGGGGCGACGGTCACCGCCGCAGCGCTCGGCCTCGGCCGGTGGCCCGGGGTACGCCAGCCCGCGCTGGTGGCGACCCTGCCGGCGGTGGCGGGACCGGTGGTCCTGCTCGACGTCGGCGGAGCCCTGGAGGCGCACCCGGCCACCCTGTCCCGACACGCGGTGCTCGGGGCCGCCTTCGCGGCGGTGGCGCACGGGATCGTCGCTCCCCGGATCGGACTGCTCTCGGTCGGCACCGAGGCCGGCAAGGGCGACCGGGCCCGTCGAGCCGCCGACCCACTGCTCTCCGTCGGTCCACTGCCCTGCGATGCCCGGTACGTCGGTCTCGTCGAGGGGTACGACGTGACGCTCGGCGCCCGCGCCGACGTCGTGGTCACCGACGGCTTCACCGGTAACGTCCTGCTCAAGGCGATCGAGGGCGCGTACGCGATGGCCGGCGGGGCACCGGCCGGCGTCGGCGCGCCCCGGGCGGCCGCCCTGCTCGGCGTCTCCGGCACGGTGGTGGTCTGCCACGGTGCCGCACAGGCCGCCGACGTCGCCTCCGGCCTCGCCCTCGCCGTCCACCTGTGGCGCCGTCGCGCCATCGAAAGGGTCTCCGCGCTGCTCACCGGTGGCGAGCCGGACGACCGTACCGACCGCACCACCGACACCGAGGTAACCGCATCATGACCAAGGACAAGCGACGGGCTTCCGTCGGCCATCTGGAAGCCGCGTTCGGCGTCGCCCTCGACCCCGACCTGCTTGAGCGTGCGCTGACCCACAGGTCGTACGCCTACGAGAACGGCGGGTTGCCGACCAACGAGCGACTGGAGTTCCTCGGTGACTCGGTGCTCGGGGTGGTCATCACCACCGCCCTGTTCCACAACCACCCGGACCTGCCAGAGGGGCAGTTGGCGAAGCTGCGGGCCAGCGTGGTCAACATGCGGGCGCTGGCCGAGGTGGCCCGGGGGCTCGGGCCGGACGGCCTCGGCGCCTACCTGCTGCTCGGCAAGGGCGAGGAGACCACCGGCGGCCGGGACAAGGCGAGCATCCTCGCCGACACCCTGGAGGCGCTGCTGGGGGCGATCTACCTCCAGTACGGCCTGGACACGGCGGCGATCGCGATCCACCGGCTCTTCGACCCGTTGATGGCCGAGTCGGCAGGCCGGGGCGCGGCCCTGGACTGGAAGACCAGCCTCCAGGAGTTGACGGCGGCGCTCGGGCTCGGGGTTCCGGAGTACCGGATCGAGGGCACCGGCCCTGACCACCTGAAGACGTTCACCGCCTGGGTGGTGGTGGCCGGGAACCGGTACGGGGGTGCCGAGGGGCGGAGCAAGAAGGAGGCCGAGCAGCGGGCCGCCGAGTCGGCCTGGCGGATCCTCGACGAGCAGGCCGAGGCGGCCCGCCAGGCGGAGGAGTCCGACTCCGCCCAGGCGTCCGGGCCCGTCGAGGGGTCCGACTCCGCCCAGGCGTCCGGCTCCGAGGGGGAATCCGACTCCGCAGCTCGGGTCGACTCCGCCCAGGCGTCCGAGCCCGCCCAGGTGGGCGACTCCGCCCAGGTGGGCGACTCCGCGGCTCTGACCGACGGTGGCCTCGGGACGGACCCGCAGGTCGCCGGGGAGCGACGTGCCTGAGCTGCCCGAGGTCGAGACGGTCCGGCAGGGGCTGGACCGGTGGGTGACAGGCCGTCGGATCGCCGCCGTCGAGGTACGCCACCCTCGGGCGGTGCGTCGACACCTGCCAGGTGGGGGGCACTTCGCGGAGGTCCTGGTCGGCCGGACGGTGCTCGACGTCCGGCGACGCGGGAAGTACCTCTGGCTGCCGCTGGACAGCGGTGACGCGATCGTCGGACACCTGGGGATGTCCGGTCAGCTGCTGCTGCAACCGGCGGAGGCCGCCGACGAGCCGCACCTGCGGGTCCGGTTCCGTTTCGCCGACGACGGGGCGCAGCTCCGCTTCGTCGACCAGCGGACCTTCGGCGGGCTGGCGGTCTCCGCAGGTGGCGCGGAACTTCCGAAGGAGATCGCGCACATCGCCCGGGATCCGATGGACCCGGATTTCTCCGCCGCCGGGTTCGCCACGGCGCTGCGTCGGCGGCGGACCGAGGTGAAGCGGGCACTGCTGGACCAGACCCTGATCTCCGGGGTCGGCAACATCTATGCCGACGAGGCGCTCTGGCGGGCGAAGCTGCACGGGGTCCGGCCCACCGACGCCCTGTCCGGGCCGGCGGTGTCCCGGCTGCTCGGTCACGTCCGGGACGTCCTCGGCGAGGCGATCGCAGCCGGGGGGACCAGCTTCGACGCGCTGTACGTCAACGTCAACGGGGAGAGCGGCTACTTCGACAGGGCGTTGCACGTCTACGGCCGGGAGGGCGAGCCGTGCGACAGGTGCGGTACGCCGATCCGCCGGGAGGCGTTCATGAACCGGTCGTCGTACAGCTGCCCCCGGTGCCAGCCGCGTCCCCGGGCACTGCTCACCACCCGCTGACCGGGTCCCGGTCGACCGATCACGAGGCCGACGCCGGGGACGGGTAAGGGTTCAGGCGACCGGGCAGGGGACCCGCCAGGCGTCGAGCACCCGTTCCTTGCGCATCGAGGTGAAGCCGTAGCCGACGCTCGTCACGCAGAAGTCGGTGGTGCTGCCCGCGTACTCGACGTGGAAGACCGGCTTGCCGGCGTCGGTGAACGGCAGCAACCTGTCGCACTGGCGCAGCCTGACACACTCCTCGTCGACGGCGAAGTCGAAGTCCGGGGCCAGCGCCGCCACCTGCGGGAGGCTGCCCCGCAGCCCGGGGGAGAGGCCCAGCGAGCGGGCCAGGTCGGCGACGCGCCGGTTGAACAGCAGCTGGTCGTCGAAGCTGACCGGGAAGCCCGTGTAGCGGGTGTAACCGTCGGCGTCGGTGAGCAGTACGGCGGTGAAGCCCTTGCCCCGGCAGAGCCGGAACCTGTCGGCCAGGACCGGCCGCAGCTCGTCCCACCTGCGGACGTCCAACCAGTAGGTGTCGGGGCGTACCCCCGGGCGTCCGCGTACCTCGATCGGGAACCGGCCCTCGTCGGGGTCGGTGGTGACGTACGAACCGACGCTCACCTGACAGACCAGTCGGCGGCCCAGGTCCCGGAGCCGGGCGGTCTCGGCGGCGGTGGTCCGCACCGGGTCAAGCAGGAAGACCTGCGCCTCGACTGTCAGGTCGAGGGGGCCGGTGAGCTGCCACTGCCACTGCCAGTGCCGGGTCACCCCGGGAGGCCAGGGGCTGGTCGGCGGCGGGCGCTGGGGTGCGGACTGGCACCCGGCCAGGAGCAGGAGCACGACGACGACCGGCAGTCCCCGACGTCCCCGGCGACCTGCGGATGGTCCGGCCCCGTCGCGCATCGGCAGCTCCCGGTCCGTGCCGTGGCGGCGTCGACGACCGGGGTACGCCGTGCCGCCGGCTCACCTCATCAGGTGGAACGACCGACGGCACGGGTACGACGTGCCCGGTGGGGCACCGAGCGGTCCGCTCAGCGGGGAGCGGCGAACTTCTGCGTCCAGTACGGCCCGTTGCCGGTGGCGATGCCGACGCCGATCTCGGTGAACGCGCAGTTGAGGATGTTCGCCCGGTGTCCGGGGCTGTTCATCCAGGCGTCCATCACCGCTTCCGGCGTCCGCTGGTTCCACGCGACGTTCTCGCCGTAGGTGCGCCACACGTAGCCGACCCGGTCGAGCCGTTCGCCGACGTTGCTGCCGTCACTGCCGGTGTGCGACATGTTCTGGGTGTCGGCCTGGTCCTGGCTGTGCCGCTGGGCCGCGGTGGTCAGCTTGTCGTCGATCTGCACCGCGCCGCACCCGGCCTTGGCCCGTTCGGCGTTGACGATGTTCACCACCTGCTGGGCCTGACTGCCTGTGGTTCCGGCGACCTGGGGGGCGGCCTGGGTCGGGGAGCTGCTGCGCTCGATCCGCCGGGACGGGGCGGAGGTGTTCCGCTGCGGGTCCGGGGTCGGCGAGCTGGTGGTACGGCTCGGTGACGGCGTCGCCCGGGACGGGGAGGGGGAGGCCGTCGGCGACGGGGAGGTCGACGGGGTGGGTGAGGCCGACGGGGTGCTGCTCGGGGCGGCGGCGTCGAGCGTCTCGTCCACCAGCGGGGCGACGGCACTGGGTTCGTCGGTGGCGCCGGTGAAGGCGGCCGGGGTGTCGTCTCCGGGCAGCAGCAGGGCGCCTACGCCCAGGCTCACCGCGAGGGTGGCGGCGGCGGCCGTACCGCCGATCAGGACCGGACGCGGCAGTCGGCGGGGCGGACGGTGACGTCCCTCGCCTCGGACCGGCGGCCGGTCCGTCGTGCGGTCCTGCGGGGCGGGGTGGGGTGCGGCCCGCTCGACCACCGGTTCGGCAGGGTCCCCCGCCGGTACGACAGGCAACCGACCGGTCGTGCCGGCGGTGGCGGCCGGGCGTTCGTACCGGGTCGGCTCCTCGGACTCGTCGCCGAACAGGTAACTCGATCGGGGCTCGGGCCGGTCGGTCAGCCAGGCCGGTTCGCCGGTCGGCGTGTCCTCACGCCGCGGGGAGGGGTCCGGGTCCATCGGGTCGGTCCAGCCGTACACGCCGTCTGCCTCCAGGGTTCGGTTCCGGGCGGTGGTGACGCTACGTGAGGGGGTCTGGGGGAGCAATGTGGCTAAGAAAGAGTTAAGACGAACTCGCTTCCGCGCGTACTCCGTTCCGGAACTATGGCGTACAGTAAATGTGTCCGGACAGAGCGTGTCCGAGCCTTGTGGCAGCCCTCGGCGAGTGGCCCGGTCGACGTGGAGATGATCTACGGCCTGCGAGAACTTGACGAGGACGCGGTTTCGGCTCAATATGTAGGGGTCGCCAGTCGCGCCCGGCCGTGCCCGCTTATCGCAGGGGATGGTAGTCGCGAACACGTGGGCGCGCGTTGGCCGGCCTTTCCGGCAGCGCATATCAAGGAGTCAGCATGGCGAAGGCCCTCTACGGCCACGTAGGTGCAGCGCCCGATCGGCGCCTGCTCGACGAGGTCACCCGTTTGCGTGCCAGGGTTCAGGCAATGGAGTTCGAGATCACGCGCCTGCGCGCCGAGAACGATCGGCTCGCGGCGGCTGCGTCGGAGGCGGACGACCTCCTTCGGCTGGCCGAACCGGCGTTGACCTGATCTTCAGGGCCGGAAAACTGAATCGCTGAACACGAAAAAGCGCGCCGGACACTTCTGTTCCGGCGCGCAGCCTTTTGTGCACCCGCATTTCCTGATCTTGTGGCCGTGGTCACTCTCGCCGTTACGTGCCGCAGTTCCCGGTCCTTCCCGAGGCCGCCTCGGTGACCGGGGCGGGTCGCGTGCTCCGACGCCCGTCCCGGCGGGTTAGTCTGCGGGTTCACCAGGTCCGCGCAGCCAGCGGCGGTACGGCGGCCACCGGACGAGGATCGAGAAGGTGCATCTCAAGAGCCTGACGGTGAAGGGGTTCAAGTCCTTCGCCTCCGCGACGACGTTCAAGCTGGAACCCGGGATCACCTGCGTGGTGGGCCCGAACGGTTCCGGCAAGTCGAACGTCGTCGACGCCATCGCCTGGGTGCTGGGTGAGCAGGGCGCCAAGGCGCTGCGCGGCGGCAAGATGGAGGACGTCATCTTCGCCGGCACCGCCGGACGGGCGCCGCTCGGGCGGGCCGAGGTCACCCTGACCATCGACAACACCGACGGGGCCCTGCCCATCGAGTACACCGAGGTGTCGATCACCCGTCGGATGTACCGCTCCGGCGAGAGCGAGTACGAGATCAACGGCGACTCGTGCCGGCTGCTCGACATCCAGGAGCTGCTCAGTGACTCCGGCATCGGCCGGGAGATGCACATCATCGTCGGGCAGGGCCGGCTCGACGGCATGCTGCACGCCAAGCCGGAGGATCGGCGGGCGTTCATCGAGGAGGCCGCCGGGGTCCTCAAGCATCGCAAGCGCAAGGAGAAGGCGCTGCGCAAGCTCGACGCGATGCAGACCAACCTCAACCGGCTGACCGACCTCACCACCGAACTCCGTCGCCAGCTCAAGCCGTTGGGACGGCAGGCCGAGGTGGCCCGGCGGGCCGCCGCGATCCAGGCGAACCTTCGGGACTCCCGGCTCCGGCTCCTCGCCGACGACCTGTTCACCCTCCGTAACACCCTGGACCGCGAGATCGCCGACGAGACGGCGGTCCGGGAACGGCGCCACGAGGTGGAGGCCGAACACGCGCAGGTGCAGGGGCGGCTCGGTGAGTTGGAGGCGGTCCTCGCCGAGGACGCCCCGCTGCTCGCCGCCGCGCAGGACACCTGGTACAAGCTCTCCGCGCTAGCCGAACGGTTCCGATCCATCGAGCAGTTGGCGTTGGAACGGCTGCGCCACCTCAGCGCCACCGGCGACGACGAGCGGCCCGGCCGCGACCCCGACCAGTTGGAGGCCGAGGCCGACCGGGTCGGTGAGCAGGAGGAGGAGCTGCGGGCGGCGCTCACCGACGACCAGATCCGGCTCGCCGAAGCGGTGGAGCACCGGCAGGAGTTGGAACGGCAGCTCGCCGCCGCCGAACGGGAACTGGTCGCCGCTGCCAAGGCGATCGCCGACCGGCGGGAGGGGTTGGCCAAGCTGACCGGGCAGGTCAACTCGGCTCGGGCCCGCTCCACCAGCGCCGGGGAGGAGATCGAACGGCTCGCCGCCGCGCACGCCGACGCGATGGCCCGCGCCGAGCTCGCCCAGGCCGAGGTGGACGCGGTGGCCGAACAGTCCACCGAGGCCGACCGGGACAACGCCGACCTCGACGCCCGGCACGCCGAGGCGGTCACCGGGCAGGAGGCGGCGCAGGCCGCCGTCCGTTCCCTCGTCGACGCCGAACGCGCCGCGGAGAAGGACGCTGCCACCTGGCAGGCCAGGGAGGAGGCGCTCGCCATCGGGCTGCGCCGCAAGGACGGTGCCGGGGCGCTGTTGACCCGCGCCGAGAAGGTGCCCGGCCTGCTCGGCAGCCTCTCCGACCTGCTGACAGTCACACCCGGTCACGAGGCGGCGCTCGCCGCCGCGCTCGGCGGCCTGGCCGACGCGGTGGCTGTCAGCGGGGTGGACGAGGCTGTCGAGGCGATGCGCCTGCTGAAGATCTCCGACGCGGGCCGGGCCGGTCTGCTGGTGGGCAGCCCGCCCGGACCGGGAATGCAGGGGTCGGCCGACGCCCTGCGTCCGACCCTGCCCGCACACGCCCGCTGGGCTCCCGACCTCGTCGAGTGTGGTGACGAGGTGCGCGCGGCGGTGCACCGGGCGCTGCGTGACGTGGTGGTCGTCGACGACCTCGCCGCCGCCGCCGACCTGGTCGCCGCCGAGCCGGAGCTGCGGGCCGTCACCCCCGAGGGGGACGTGGTCGGGGCGTACGCGGCGGCCGGCGGGTCGGCCAAGGCCCCCAGCTTCATCGAGGTGACAGCCGCCGTTGAGGAGGCCCGGACGAACCGGCTCGCCGCCGAGGAGACCGCCACCGGGCTGCGGGAGCGACTGGTCGAGGCACGGGCCGAGGTGGCGGTGGCCAAGGAGGCGGTGCAGCACGCCGCCGCCGCCCGTCGGGAGGCGGAGAGTCACCGCAACGCCGCCGCCAGGCGGTTGGCCGAGTTGGGGGCGGCGGCCAGGTCGGCGAAGGCGGAGACGGACCGGCTCGGTGAGTCCCGGTCCCGTGCCGAGGCCGCCCGGGAACGGGACCTCACCGCCCTGGCCGAGCTGGTGGAGCGGCTGCGCCTGGCCGAGGCCACCCCGTTCGACGCCGAGCCGTCCAGTGCGGAGCGTGACCAGCTCGCCGCCCTGGTGCCGCAGGCCCGACAGAACGAGATGGAGGTCCGGCTGGCGGTCCGGACCGCCGAGGAGCGGGTCTCGTCGATCGCCGGTCGGGCCGACTCGCTGCGTCGGCAGGCCACCGCCGAACGGG
>NZ_JBEPEQ010000025.1:0-58184 GCF_040300925.1 Micromonospora sp. NPDC000207 | reverse complement strand
GACCGTACCGGGGCGGGGGGGCACCGCTCCGGTGCGTGCCGGGACGGCCCCCGCCCGGGGCGGCATCGTCCCGGGTCGCCCCGGACCCATGCCCGGTCGCCCCGGAACGGCACCCGGCCGCCCCGGAACCGTCCCGGGGCGGACCGACGGGCGGTCCAGAACGAACGGGAACGGTACGTGCACACGGGGGTTCCCGTGCTTGATCAACGCCTCGATCTGGCGCTCGTTGAGCCCGTGTGTCTCCAGCACCCGCCGGCTCCAGCGGTGCGACCGGCAGGGGAACGACGCACCGTCGTTCCGGCAGATCGGCCCGGACGGCCACTCCTCGGCGCCGTGCACCACCAGCAGCCAGACCGCAGCCTGAACGTCATTGGGGGTCAGTGGCACCGGAAGCGGCACCTCGCCCAGCACCTTATCGATGGGATCCGTCGACTGCTGACCAACTCGCACGGTGACCCTCCCGCAGCTCCCAGCGGTGCGGCTGACTCGCCGCATCCTCGTGCACTGGTACGGCCCGCAGGCGGCCTCGGTTCAAGACAATTTTCAACTCTGCGTGACATTCCGCAGGGTTGGACCGGCGGACACCGCCAGCGACGACCCGCTCCGGCTGACCGCCGAGGGGCCGAGCCCGGCAGTGGAGCTGATCCCGCATCACCTGCACCACCGGGCCCGGCCGACCGACCGCGAGGTTGCCGCCCCGACGGCCGGGAGCGCGCCCCACAGTGACGACGGGTCTGCCGGTGCCGGACCAGCCGTACGGGTGAGGCACACCCACCCTACGAGACAACGGCGGCTCGCGTTGTCCCGTTCGGGGAGGTCAGGGCGCTCGGAGCACAGGCCGGGGACTACTCGTGGCGGTACTCGGGTCAGCGGGCGTCGGTGACCACGTGCGCGCAGGCGGCGCAGGCCGGGGCCCCCTGCTCGGCGTACCACCGGCAGGACCGGCGGATCGCGCACCTGGGCAGGTCCACGTCGGCCGGTCCGCCCGTCTCCCGGTAGGAGTCGGCAAGGCGTTCACCGAGCCCGCAGTTGGTGCCGGTCCAGAACCCGCAGGACGAGGTGACGCAGGGGCCGGCGAGCCGGAAGCGGGACTCCACCGGCCCCGGTTCGCGTGTCTGCGTACCGAGGGCGACCTCCGCCGGCACCTGCGGGGTGACGTAGGCGACCCGCCCCGCCGGAGTGATCATGCCGAGGAAGACGGTGGCGTTCGCCGCCGGCGTACTCGGGCACATCCGCTCCGGCGGGGCCGGCCGGTGGACGGGTCCGGTCACCGTTGGATCCAGAACCCGATGTCGTTGATCTTCTGACCCAGCTCCGCTCCGAGCGGCCCGTCGATCACCCAGAGTCCGTACCACTCCGGGCGGAGCTTGGGGTTGGTGTGCCCGACGGTGAGCGGGGCGCTCAACTTGGCACCGGCCACGGTGAGCGCGTTGAGGCCGGCCTTCTGGATCTCGTTGGAGATGTGGGTCTGCTGCTCGGGGGTGAGGTCGACCCCGTCGACCACGAACCGGAACTCGCTGCGGGCCATCTGGCTCTCCTCTACTGGTAGGACTCGGCACCCAGGCCGATCCGGAGGGTCGACCGGGTGAAGGCCGCCCACCCGGACCGGGCGGTGACGTCGGCGGGACCACCGGTGCGGGTGAGGACACGGCCGGCCTCGCCTCGCCAGTCGGCCGACCGTCCGGCAGTGCCCCACAGGTCACGGCAGACCTCGGCGACGAAGGCGGTCTGCTCGGTCGCCCCGGTGAACCCGGGGGACCCGTCGACGACCCGCAGGCCGCCCCCGACGGACCGGCGGACCGTCGGGAAGTGGTGGTGGAGGCTCGCTTCGGTGGCCCGGTGGACGGCGTCGGAGCGGGCCGCCGTGAAGACCTCGACGGGCGTCTCGCCCCGTCGGACCTCGACGGCGAGGAGGGTGAACGCGTCTCCGCCGAGGGTCGCCGTGCCCCGGACGGCGACCGGGGCACTCCACGACGGCGGCGAGTTCGCCGACCAGAAGGCCAACCAGGCGGTGAGCCTCTCGTGCAGGTCGGTGCGGAGACGGAGCCCGGCCGGGTCGCCGTCGGCGGCGATCAGACGGGCGGTGGCGATCCGGTCCCGGACCGCCGGGGCGGGACCGGATCGGATCGTTTCGGTTCCGGTCGGGACGGTGGCGGGGGCGGCGTGCCCCGCCGGTGCGAGGACTGTCGTGCCGACGGCGGCGAGCGCCGAGGTGGCCGCCGCACCGGCGAGGAGTCTGCGGCGGGGGAAGGGTGGGGACTGGTCGGTCATGGTCCGCCTTTCGGTGACGGCCTTTGCGGCGGACTCTATCGACCGATATAGATCATCAGGGTGTTCGCACTATCGGGACCGCGACAGCAATGTCGGGAATTGGTGGCGGCGCAATCGGCGTCGACGTGCATTGCCGCCGCCGCACAGATCAGTCACACGGGACGAAGTGAGTCAGATGCGCGGACCGCAGGCGCGGGACGGTCAGGCGCGGGAGGAGCGAGATCGTCAGGCCCGGGACGGTCAGGCGCGGAACCGTCAGGCGCGGGGGCGGTGCAACAGGTGCAGGAGCTGCTGGTGGGCCTCCCAGCCGTCCGGGAACCGTACCGGCACGTCGAGGTGGACCGGCTCGGTCGACGGGTGGGCGTCGAGCAGTTCCCCGATCCCGGCCCGCGCGACCACCACGCAGGCGTGCCGATGCCGGGAGGTCAGCACGCAGAGCCGCCCCGACTCCAGGTGGAAGGCGGTAGCGTCCCGCCGACCCGACAGGGGGTGCAGGACGATGGTCACGTCGTACTCCCGGCCCTGGAGCCGGTTCGCGGTGTCCACGGTGATACCCGCTCCGGCGATGCCGAGATGGGCGCGGATCGCCGCGACCTGGTCCCGGTGTGCCGCCCCGACGGCGATCCGGTCAGCGGAGACCGGAGCACCCTGCGGTGCGTGCTCGCTGATCGCCACCGCGCCCCGACGCAGCACCCGCAGCGCCAGCTCCGCGCAGGCCGAGGCCGCCTCCGCATCGGTACGCAGGGTGTGCCGGGCCGGCAGCTCGTAGAGCGCCCAGCCCGAGGCAGCGGCCACCTCCACCGCCGCGTCGACGGGGTCTCCCACCCCGGGCTCGGTGAGCGTCAGCACCCGGTCGGCCGGGCCGGTGCCGGCACGGAACCCGGTGAACGGGTAGAACGCCGCCGCGACCACGGGTGCCGCCGAGGCGGGAAGCCGCCACGACACCGGCAGCCGGTGCACCGGCAGGTCCGGGTTGTGCCGCAGCAGCACCGCCACCGCCGACTGCATCGGATCCCAGGTCAACCCGGTCCACCGGCTCGTCTCCACAGTCGAGAAGGGATCGAGCTGGCCGGGGTCCCCGACGAACAACGCCCGCTCGAAGCGCCGGGCCACCCGCAGGAGTGCGTCGGAGCGCATCTGGTACGCCTCGTCGACGATCGCCCACTGCCAGGAGCCCTCGGTGACCAGTGCCCACTTGGCGGCCGTACCGATGATGACGGCCGGGTTGTCGAGGTCGGTCACCTTCGAGGCGATCCGGACGTGGTCGTGGGCGGTGACCCGCTCCGGTGGCCGGTAGTCGTTCGCCGAGAGCCGCCCGACGGGCAGCTCCGGTGCCTTGCCGGCGAGCCTGTCGATGAGGTCGTCGACCTGCTCGTTGGTCTGGGCGATGACGATGAGGGGCTCACCTGCGGCGGCCAGTTCGACGGCGGCCCGGACCACCAGCGTCGACTTCCCGGCTCCGGGCGGCGAGTCGACCACGACGCCCCGGTGGCGGCCGGAGCGGAGGTCGGCCAGGACCGCCCCCACGACCTGCTCCGCCTCGACAGCGGGCGGCACCCGAATTTTCCGCATCGCCCCACCTCCCCACCGGCAGGTCGCACCTTACCGTTTCGTGGTGGGTGGACTCGGTTAGCATTGCCGGGTTCTCGGGTGGCTGCGGAGACGAGGCGACATGGGGTGGCTCCAGCGAGTGCTGGGTAGGGACCAGGTCCAGCACGATCCGGGCCGTCAGGAGGCCCTCCTGACCGAGGTGCGCCAGCGGTTCGGCTTTCACGTCCAGGCTCCGGTCGCCGACCAGGCCGACGCGATCAGGCGTCTCCTCGACGGCGACGACGGCCTCGTCGTGGCCGCCCGGATCGTCCACGAGTCCGCCGACCAGGCCCACGAACTCGTCCTCGGCCAAGCCGCCGACCTGCACCGGCGGACCGGGTACCGGCTCCTGGTCGACAGGCGCAACTACCGTCCGCTGTGGCGGGAGGCGGCGGCCGAGCTGCGGTGGCCGTTGTTCGCCCTGCCGGGCGGCCTGCACCCGTACCTCCAGGTGGCGGCGGCGACCACGGCCCTCGGTGAGCACGCGTCCCGGCTCGACCGGGTGATCGACCCGCTGCCCCTGCTGGCCCGCCTGTTCGAGCTGTTCGACCTCACCACGACCGGCTGGGAGTACGCCCGGGTCCGGGTCGACCCGGACGGGGCGACCCTGGCCGTGCGGCTGGTCACGACCGCCCGGAAGGTCATCGACACGATCGACGACCCGCCGCCGCTGCCCCCGTCGGTCCGGGAGCTGATGCGCCGCAACCACACCGTCCACGTCCACGATCCGGCGAACGGTCGGGTGGTCGGCGGCCTCAACCCGGGTGCGGAACTGCGGACGATCCTGCTCACCTGAACCTGCCGGCCTCCGGCGGTCCGGACCGGCCCGGCACGCGTCCGCAGTGACGGAGGCCGCCGGGCCGCAGCCCGGCGGCCTCCGTCACCGTTCATTCCGTCAGCGTCCCGGCGAACTCGACTGCCACTGCATCGGCCCGGTGGCGTGGGCGGGCCTCGCGCTGGAGCCGACCGGCCCGGGTCCGCCCTGCGCCGACGACATTCCCGCGTACTGCGACACGTCACCGGTCGCGGCGGCTGCCGCGGCATCCTGATCCGCCCGCTTCGCGCAGTACTGCGTGACGTACTGGTTGAGTTGGCCGTACCGCTCGTCGTACTGCGCCTGGGCCTCCGGGCGGCTGTGGACGATGGCCCGATGCAGGGAACCGGCCTTCTTCTTGGGTGGATTGAGGCTGGCCTGGTGACTCCTCATTCCCTGGACGACCTGGACCGTCATCTCCTTCTCGGCTACCCGCTTCTGGACGCGTTTCGGCATCTCCTCGAACGCGGCCAGATTCTCGGGAGTCAGGAACCTCTTGAGGTCCGTCACCGATTTCGGTTCTGGTGACTTCGGCTTTCCGCCCACCGGGTGCTCCTCGTCTCGACGACTGTTCGTCGCAACTACGGCACCGCCCGCCCCCGGTTCGACCACCGAGCCTCCGTCCCGGATTCTGGACGGGCACGACGCGCACCAGCGCCGTACACAGGGGGTCGGCCTCCGCCCACGGGGCGAGCTGGACCAGGCCGTCCGGGGTGAGCCGGAAGTCGAGCTTGCGGCCGAAGGAGAAGTACATCCGCCCGGAGATGAACCGGGGGACCCGCACGGTGACGCTCCCACCCCGGGGCGGGCCGGGGATCTTCACGTCGGGGGCAGGCTCCCGGCTGGCCAGCGGGTGAACGTCCCGGCGGCGTTGACGTAGCCGAGGCCCCCGCCGGGGCGGATGTCGGTGCCCAGGATGTACAGATGGACCAGGCCGACCCCACCGAAAGCTCGATCAACTCCAATCCCCGGCGCACCCTGATGCCTACCGGCGGTTGATACCCCGCAATCGGTCATTGACGCGGACCGGTCGAAGAGCCTTCAGACAGCCGTTCGGTGGATCTCCTCCGCGGAGCGGAAAGGATAGAAAAGAACCTTCACAAGGGATGAAGTGGCCACGGCATGGCGTACCCAGTCCTACTCACGGGACTGCTGACCACGAATGCGTGCCGACTACTCGTGCAGCCCCCAGGAGGTACGCTTCATGACGCTTCACCATGACGGTGACCGATCAACCAGCGCTGCCGTCACCATGCAAGACACTCCGACGAACAGCACATTCGCGGCAAGTCTCAGCCCCTCCGCGCTCGACGCACTCCGGCGGGCGGGTAACAAGCGGATCTATCAGGCCACCACGACCCTCTTTCATCAGGGCGACCCCTCCCGACACGCGGTGCTGATCGAGAAGGGATGGGTAAAGGTCGAGTCAACGTCCCGCCGGGGCTGGCTCGCACTCCTGGCCATCCGAGGACCCGGCGACATCCTCGGCGAGCTGTCGGCAGTGGATGGTCACCCCCGGATGGCGACGGTGACCGGGCTGACCCTGGTCGAGGCGGTTGTCCTCAGCACCGAACGTCTACACGAGTGCCTGGCCGACCGACCAGAGATCGCCCTGGCTCTGGTCAGACACGTGGCAGCAGCACTCCGGGAGGCCGACGGCCGACGGGTCGAGTACGGCGCCAGCAACGGCGACCAACGGCTCGCCGCACTGCTGGTGGAATTGATGGAGAAGAACGGCAGTCCTGTCGGGGAGGGCGTCGTCATCGACCTACCCCTCACCCAACACGACCTGGCCGCTGCAGTCGGCGTCTCACGTGAGGTGGTCGCCCGGACACTGCGGATCCTGCGGCAGCGCCGGATCGTGCTGACCGGGCGGCGCCGCATCACCGTGGTCCGTGCAGACCTGCTGCGCTCACTCGCCGGCTCTGTGTCGATGTCTACAGAGCAAGGGTGACGCGCGACATCGTCACCGACCACGACCTCCGCGACTCTCGATGGCACGGGCACCACCGGCGGCTGCCCAGCAACGCCCACCTCCCTATCGAGGAGCGCCATGCACGAGTCACCCCCACCTCAGCTCGCCACTCGCCGCCGGGTCGATACCGCCCGACGACACCCAGCGGCCGACGCCAGCAGGAGCAGGCAGCACCTGCATCTGCGTCGCGACCCGAGCGTCAGCGCCGACCCGGCGGCGATCCGCCTGGCCGAGCGACTGCTCTCCGAAGTACGCGACGAACTACGCCGCGCCGACGCCCGGGCAACGCAGTGGCTGACCATGTTCGGCGGTGGGCTGCTCGCCCTGCTGACCCTCCTGACCGGGACGGACTGGTCCCTAGAGCAGCTCGCGCTCGGCCGGCTCTGGCTCTGGTGGTCGGGGTGCGCGGCGGCCACCTTAGCGCTGACCGCCCTGGTCATGGTGCTGGTCCCGCGGACGGGGGGGCCACCTGACGCCCGGCAGGTCGCCTATTTCGGACACGTCGCTCGCCTCCGCGACCCCGACATCGTCGGTCGCCACGTGGCATCTGCCGCTCGGAACAGCCTGCCAGGCCTGATCGCCGAACTCTGCTGGCTCAGCCAGCTGGCTATGACGAAGTACCGCTGGATCCGGATCGGGACCGTGCTGACCGCGTTCTCCGTCGCATCCATCGCCGCAAGCCTGCTCTGACGCGAAAGGAGAACCCACCATGCCTGAAAATCCTCACCCCCGTCTCGCCAGGGGTCGATGGTCTCGTAGCAGCTTCGTGGCACGACTGGCGCCACCCGACCGCGATGCCCTGCTCCTGCTCGGCAGCCGCGAGGAGCACCCGGACAGCCGTTGCCTCCTCAAGCAGGGCGAGCACAGTCGGCACATTCTGCTTCTGACCAGCGGTCGGGTTCGGATCATGCTGCACGGACACCGCCGAGGGCCTTACCGGATCGCCCTACGTGCGCCGGGAGACCTGGTGGGGGAACTGGCCTTCCTCGACGACCGGCCACGGTCTGCCTCCGTGATCACGAACGGCCCCGTCGTGGTCCGGCGAATCCCCGACAGAGCCTTCGACTCCTATCTACGTCGGCATCCGGCCGCGCACCGGCTTCTCGCCCAGGTGCTCGCCGACCGGCTGCGCATCGCCGACCAACGCAGCGTGCAGGCGTCGTACGACGTCACCACTCGGGTGGCCGTCGTCCTCGGGGATCTCGCCGTCGAGGAGGGCGACGAACTGGTGGTGCATCTGACCCAACGAGAGCTGGCCCAACTCGTCGGTGCCGCGCAGGTCTCGGCCCACCGGGCGGTACGCGCCCTGGTCCGGCGGGGCCTGCTCCGCACCCGACACGGATCGATCGTCATCCGCGACGAAAGCGGCCTCGGTCGGGTCGCCGAACCGGATTCATGCATCACCTGATTTAGATCAACTAGCTCTCGTCGAAAATCCCGTCGCACAGTGAGATCCACACCCTCTCTTCGCAAAGCAGGTGACGAGACCCCATGGAACACCCACACCTCTGGACGGCCATCTCCTCCGACATCGTCGAGTCCAGCGCCGGCGGATACCCGCGCCACTCGGAGCTGCGAAACGCCGCCGAGAATGCAATCACCGAGTCCCAACAGACCTGCCCGGTGCCGAACCCCTGGATCAGAGAGAGCCGCGGTGACGGCGAGGTCATTCTCGCCCCCGCCGACGTGCCGGCAGCCTGGCTGCTCGACGATTTCCTACACCGACTTCGAATCGCGATCCTGCGCTACAACCGCAACAAGCACGAGGACCACACCCTGAGGCTGCGTGTCGGAATCGACTTCGGCGACGTCGTCACCGAGCCGGGACATGTCGTGCAGGGCGGTGATCCGATCGTCGCCGCCACCCGGCTGCAGGAGAGCGGGGCCGCCCGGGAAGCCACGGTGGCGCTCCCGGACGCCCCGATCGTCACCATGATCTCTGACGGGATGTACCAACGGGTCGTACCGCACGCGGCTGCCGGTCTGGAACCTCGGATGTTTCGAAGGGTCCGCGCCGTCGTGCCGGGCAAGGCGTACGACCGGTTCGCCTGGCTGCACGTGCCCGGCCACCAGCCCCCTCACGTCACCGGCACGGAGCCGGACCCCGACGACGGCGATCCGTCGGACACCCAGCGGCCCGCGCCGGGAAACCAGGGCGGTGGCACTCCCTCGGCGCGGGGCGCAGCGTCTCGGGGCATCACGGCCAGGGACATCGGCCTTCTCTCCGTCGGTGACCGGAACAAGTTCCAGTTCGGCAACACCACCTTCAACCGAGTCCGCGATGAGTGACGAGAGTCGGCCCGACGAGCAGGTCCCCCAGTCACCGATCGAACCCGCCGCGCCGGCAACGGCACCGGCCGATTCACATCCAGCCGATCCCGTCGGTGACCTCCAATCCGACTTGGAACGACACCGCCCTGAACACGAGGAGACCGCCGAGGGCACCGATCGGGCGGACCAGAGTTGGCATCAGGAGCAGACCACCGAGTCCCACCGCGGCACAGTCGCCTCTCTGCCTGGCATCGAACTCTCCGACGTAGGCGTGGCGGTCGTCGGTGACCGATCTCAGATCAACTTCCTGCAGCGGCCGGACGGTCGGCAGATAACCGTGTTGCGATCCCAGAGCACCCGGCTGCAACTGGAGGAGGTGGCCAGCACCCAGGTGGAGATGACGGGATTCGACCAGGCCGCCGAGCAGCTTCGCGACCAGCGGGTGATCCTGTTACAGGGAATACCCGGCACTGGCCGACGCACCACGGCCGAGATGCTGCTGCGCAGCGTAGCCGACCCCGAGAACGGGGTCGCCGGCATCGAGGTCAGCCAGTCCGAAGTGAGCCTGGCGGACCTCGCGGGCGAGAAGAATCTGCTCGCCGGTGAGCGCGCCACCATCCTGGAGCTGGCCGGTCCGACGGTTGTCAGCCCCGGCACCCTGCGCACCTTCGAGAAGCAGGCCCGAGACGCCGAGGGATTCCTGGTGATCCTGGACGAGCGCACCGTCACCCCCGAACCGGCGCTGCTGCCGTACACCGTCAGGCACCTGGCCCCACGGGCGGAGAACGTGCTGCGCCGTCACCTCCTGCGCATCCTGATCCGTCGACGCCTGTGTGTCGGCGCCTGCCCGACCTGCTCCGGCACGTGCCGCTCGGGGTTCGTCGAGCGGTGTCTCGCACAGGAGGCGGTATCCGACGAACTGGCCCGGCATCCGCGCCCTGCCGAGGTCGTCGAACTGGCCGGTGCCCTGGCCGCGTGGACCGGCGGTGAGGACGACCTGCACACTGCCCTCGTCGGGCTGCGGAGAGACGCTCGGCGACGGGAACTCGCCGGCCGGCTGCTCAGACAGGACACCGTCGACCTGTCCACCGAGGATCCACAGACCACACCCCGCCGTCAGGCTCTCCAGATCGCGTACGCCGCCTTCCACGGCTATCCGCTGGCGGACGTCTTCGCCGCGGCACACGACCTGCACACCGTGATGCACAGGGTGCAGGGTCGCACCGATCAGCTCAGCCGGGTGATCTTCGACGGTGGCGTTGACCAGATGCTACGGCTGTCTGCCGACGAGGCACCGCTGGCGGCCCCCGAGGTCGACGAGATACCTCGCCGTGCCCGCTTGGCCGACCCTCAGCTCTGGAAGGCGCTGCTCGATGCGGCCTGGCACGACTTCGACGCCACCCGGGTTCCGCTGCTGCTCTGGCTGGAGAATCTCGTCCTGCACGGCCGGGAGGGCGTACGTCAACGGGCCGCCTACCTGATGGGCTGGCTGGCGACATACGACTTCGACGTCGTCTGCAACACGATGGTGAGTCGGTGGGCGGCCTCCCAGCAAGGATCCATTCGTCAGGCCGCCGTCTGGGCGCTGAACATCGCAGCCCTCGACCCTCGCCTGCTCGGCCGCGTCCGGGGCCGGACACGGGACTGGGCTGCCAGCCGCAGCCCGCACCTGCACGACGCGGCGGCCCGCGCCTACGGCACCAGCCTCGGCGCGCTCGCACCCGAGGAAGCCCTGGGCCAACTGCGGAAGCTGGCCAGTCGGGACGACCTGAACGGCAGCGCCTCCGTGGCCCGCTCCCTGGTCGTCCTCTACGACGCCGCACCGGAGGCCACCTGGCGGACGTTGGTCGAGTGGCAACACGACGACCTGCGCCGGCTGCGGGTGCACGGGGCTAGGGGACTGACCCTGCTCGCGCGCCGGGCCGCACCGGAGCCCGACCAGGTTTGGCCGCTGCTGCTGCACGCGGGCGGCGACTTCCAGCCGAAGTTCGACGACTTGGTCGAGGTCTGGCGAACCGCGCTCACCGAACCGACCACCGCCTTCCGTGCCTGGCAGACCTTGTCGGTCTGGACCCGTCTCGGTGACGAGCACGACGAAATCGCCGAGCAGATGGTCGCCCTGCTGTCCCGCCTGTCGACCGGCTCGGTGGCCAGCCGAGGGACTTTCTACCTCAACACGTGGCGGCGGCAGTCGGCCACCGCCCGCCGCGTCCTCGAAGCCCGTTCGGGATCGTCCACGTTCGGCGACGATCCGACCCCTCCTGGAGGTAATCGGTGAGTACTTCGCCTGTCCACCCGGCACCGCGCCGCAGCCTGTGGCACCGGATCGTCGACTGGTTCCGGGGAGCACCGACGACGGCACCACCACCTCCACCGCCCCCACCGGTCCCGCTGGTGGAGGTCGTCTACCAGCCCGCTGGGGACGGCACGGTGAGCACCGCCCTGTGCAAGGGCGACGTCTTCGAATTCCAGGTTCACACCCACCTGGTCTGGTCGACTCGGGAGATGACGTACGACGACCTGACCACTCAGGCGGCGGAGTACAGCAGTAGCGCGCAGGACACCGTCCGGGAGCGAATCTGGAAGGTGGCTCGGGGCTTCTCCCCGTACCACGCCGCGCAGGCCGAGGAGGAGATGCAGAAGGCGCTGGAGAGCGACTGGTGCTACTCGGGCGTGCGGGGCAAGGTCCGCTGTGCGGCCCGGGTAAGGGTGCTGCCCGACCCACGGGTCCGGGAACACCTGCTCCCGTACGCCCGTCAGGAGTTGGACGTGGAGGCCAACGCCACCCTCGGTGGGCTGCGGGCCGCCCGGTTCGAGGCAATGATCCTGCGGTGGCGGAAGCTGATCGAGACACTCGGCCACGAGGCCGTCGTCCGGTACGCGGCCCAACTCACCGACCGCCCGTTCGCGGACGTCGTCACCCGGTACGGCGAGGACCGGCGGGCAGCCGTCCAGGAGTTGGTCGACGTCCTGGGTCAGGCGAGCCGGGACCACGAGCATGTCGGCCTGTACGAGTTCGCCGACGCGTACGACCAAGCCGTACAAGCGTTCCGCAAGCAGATGGGCCTCGACGAGGGCAGCCACCTTCCGAAGGTCGACTCATGAGGACCCGGCCGGTGGCCGTGACGGCCGTGGTCGTGACGGCGGTCGCCGGACTCGTCGGCGGGTGCGGCGAACGGAAGCTCGACTGCTCCCCGCCGGAGGCGGGGCACGACCAGAGCGTCGGCAGGACCGTCGTCCTGGTCGACGTCACCGCGTCGATCCGGTCGGCCGGAGCCGCACCCGACTACCCGACCGCACTCATCGCCCAGATCAACGGGGCCGTAACGCGCGGCGACGTGGTCACCGTGGGCAGCTTCGACGGCTCGGCCGCCACTGTGCGTTGGACCGTGACGGACTATCCGACCGCCTCCACCCGCAATCGGGACAAACGTCGGAAGGCCGATGAAGACCGGGCACGCGCCTGTCTGGGGCAGGCCACCCGTCAGGCCGCCATGGCCCGCGCCGGGGTCGCCGGCACCGATCTACTCGGTGCCCTCGCCGTCGCGGGCCGACACACCAACGCCACCGTCGGCCGCCGGACGGTGGTGATCGCCACTGACGGGTTGAGCACCGTGGGCTGCGCCGACTTCGGGGTTCGCCCGGTGGGTAGCGACAAGATGATCGAGGCGGCAGTCGCCGAGTGCCCCGACCGCCCGGACTGGCCGGTCGACCTCGCCGGTACGCACCTGATGCTGCTCGGTCTGGGACACCCCGCCGAGGGGCAGCCCGTTCCCGAGACCGGCCACCTGGCCTGGCTTCGCCAGTACTGGGAGAAGGTGTGCCTCACCGCGCAGGCTGCTGCCTGCGACATCTCCACCTCGCCTGTCCCGGTCATCTCGGACGGCGCGAAGGACGGTGGCAGCGGCGCAGCCGCGCCACACCCGGATCCGCAGGTCACCTTCGTGCCAGGGGCCGGGCCTCCCGTTCACCGGCCCGACTTCGTCACGTACCCCGTGCCGTCGGCTGCTCTCTTCGCCACCGGATCGCACGCGATCACCCCGAGGGGACGGGAACGACTGCGACAGGTCGCCGAAGATGTCACCAGCCGATACGGGATCGCCGCCGTCCAGGTGGTGGGCCACACCGACTCACGCAACAGTCCTGCCCACAACCAACGGCTCTCCGAACGACGGGCCGAGTCGGCCGCCCGGCTCCTGGGCGATCTGGGGCTGCCGGTGACGGAGATCCGGGGTGCCGGCGAGAAGGAGCTGCTGTGCCCCCGTGAGCAACGGGCCGACGGCACCTGGGACCAGGACTGCCTTCAACTGAATCGTCGCGTCGAGATCATCGTCACCAGAGAGAGTGGATGAGTCATGGACAACGGCGTGCTCGACACGGCGGGCACCGACGGCCGCCGCTACTTGCCCACCCCCTGCCCCCGGGAGCATTCACTCACCGTGGCTCGTCCGGCCTCGGACGAGTTGGCCACCGGCTCGCAGCCGTACCCCGTCGACCGTCTCTCTCACACCGAGTCCGCCCAGCTGATCCGGGCGCGCGAGGCCGCTGAGTCGGCACTCACCGCCACGCACACCCAGATCGACAGAGCCGTCGAGAGGGTCGTCCACGCCTGGCACCGAGCCAAAGTGTCGCTGCACCGGTTGGAGATGCTGGCCGCCGATCGGCGGCTTCACGACGCGGTCCAGGACGATCGCCGCAACGCCCGTGAGCACTCGGGGTCCGGGCCGGAGGACCCCCGCAACCGTCCCGTGTGGCAGCATCCCACCGTGGTCTGGTCGGCCATCCTGGTCAGCGCGGTCTACGACACGGCGTTCTTCGCGGAGTCCTTCCGCGACGTCCTCGACGTCGCGGACTCCAGCTCCTTCGAGTACTGGGCCGCTCTGCTTCCCGGCGTGGGCATCGTGATGGCGTTGGTCCTGGCCGGCAGCCTGCTCGGCACCCCGCTGCACCGGCACCGGCACCGGGCCGAGCGACGCCCGGTGCGGCGACGCCTCACCTGGGCCGTCCTGTTGCGCCGTGTCCTGTTCGACTGGCGGCCACAGGACGAGGAGCGTCACCCCGACGACCCGTACTGGCCGAGCTGGGTACTACCTGTCACCTTCACCACCGTGGTGGTCGGGGTTCTCGGGGTCTGGGCGTACCTGAGGGGTGATAGCGACGACGCCGAACAGCGACTCCTCCAGTTGCCGATGGTGGCCCTACTGGTTCTCCTGACCCTCGCCGCCATCGGGTTCAAGGCCAACGCCCACAACCCGTACGCCGACCAGTCCGCCCGGCTGCGCCGCCGCCGCCGCCGCTTGGAGCGACGGTACGGACGACTGGTCTCTGCCGCGCGGAGACGGACTGCCCGTCATGGAACGGCCTGGCAGAAGCTGCACAGCGTCACGGAGCTGGCAGCGACGCTGGTCCGGCGGCCAGTGGCACAGGCGTGGACCGAGATCGCCGAGGAGCGTGGCCGCCACGGTCTGTTCGGGACTCTCTCCCCGCCCTTTCACCTCGCCGGTGACGCGTCTCCGGTCGACGGCGCGGTCTTCGCCGGACTGACCGGACCTGAGCTACGACTGACGGCGCTCCGGATGGCCGTCGAGGATCTGAATCGCTACCGGCCCGAACTGCTGAGGCAGGAACTCGACGCGATCCTGCCCGAGCTCAACAGCCAGTTGAGTGCCGACGGGGTGCAGCCCACGACCTCCACCTCACCTGGTGGTTCTTCCGCTGCCTGACATCCGGGTCACGACGACGACCGGCTCCGACGGGGACAGACCTGTCGGAGCCGGTCACGACCGGACGTTTCGCGGTCAGCTCTGGAACGGGGTCAGGATGACGGCGGCGGAGCGGGGATCGCCGCTGTGCACGAGGGACTCGAATCCGCCCACGTCGTCGTAGGGGAACCCGTACGCCCGGCCGTCGACCATGTTGGCGTGGATGAGACGGGAGTAGTGGTTCGGGGCGCTGTTGCGGTAGAAGTTGGCGGCGGTCAGGTTCGGCTCGACGTCGTACCGGCCGAGGGTTCCGCGCACCAGCGCCGTACACAGGGTGCGTTTGATCTCGGGTTCGATGAAGGGCGCGACGTTCGGGGCGTTGAAGACCCCGTCACACCCCCAGACGTTGCTGGTGGTGGGCTTGGCGACGGTGGCGACCCGGGCACCGGTCGAGTCGGTGAAGACCATGTTCGTGCCCACCGTCCGACCGAAGAACCGACGGTTCGGCTCGGCGCTGCGCGGAACGACGGTGAGGGTACGACCGGTGTACGCCTGCCACGCCGAGGTGATGTACGCGTCGAGGTACCGGGGGTCCATCAGCCCCGCCTCGGCGGCCTTGCCGGGGGCGAGGACCCGCAGCACCGTACCGTCGGAGCGGGTGACCACCGACCGGGCGAACGCCGGCTGTGCCCGGAGACCGTTGATCACGTTGGCCCGGCCGTTGGCGACCAGCTCACCGGTCTTCCTGGTGCCCTGGGCGTCGGTGACCGCTACCGCGTGCGGGACGGCGAAGTGGTCGACCTGGGTGCTGTTCAGCCAGATCCCGGCGTCGTTGTAGGTGAACTCCGACCAGTCGAAGAGGATGTCCCGGTTCGGGTCGGCCCCCGCCCACGGGGCGGGCTGGACCAGGCCGTCCGGGGTGAGCCGGAAGTCGAGCTTGCGGCCGAACGAGAAGTACATCCGCCCGGAGATGAACCGGGGGACCCGTACGGTGACGCTTCCGCCCCGGGACGGGCCGGGAATCGCCACGTCGGGGGCGGGTGTCGGGGGCAGGCCCCCGGCTGGCCAGCGGGTGAACGTCCCGGCGGCGTTGACGTAGCCGAGCCCCCCGCCGGGGCGGATGTCGGTGCCCAGGATGTACAGGTGGACGGCCTCGCTGCGACCCGAGTTGTTGGTGACGGTGACGGGTAGCAGGGCGGGACCGACGGCTGCGGCCGGGCTCGGGGGCACGGCGAGCGTGACGGGGAGAGCCAGCACCAGCGTCGCCAGTCCACGCAGGACGCCACCGAACCTCCCGCCGAACAACTGCTTGTTACGCATGGTGACTCCTTCGGTTGGGGACCATGCTCCACGCGACCTCGCCTCGACCCCCGAAAAGGCCAGCACGGCAGGACGGACACCGAGCCGTATCGGCTGGTGGCAACCCCGTCGATGACGAGAGAGCGCTCTCACAGCTTCACGTTCATCGATGCAACCTGTCAACAGTTGGACACAATCAACAGTTAATAATCTTTCCTGTCTACCGACCCCATCACGATGGGTGACTAGAGCCGGGCGACCACCTGCCCACCACCAACCGCAGCCACCGCCGCGCCACCTCCTCCACCGCCATACCCACCCTCCGGATGAAAGGAGGGGCCCCTTCCTATCGCTTCCGGTAGAGGAAGGGGCCCCTGCAAACAGGTGAACAGCGTGCAGGGGCGCGACGCCGGGTGGCTCGGCATCACCCAGGCCCAGCTCAGCAGGATCGAGAACGGCCCGCCCGTCGTCCACCTGGACCGGCTCGTCCACTGGGCGCAACTACTCCGGATCCCACCCCGGCACCTGTGGTTCAGCCTGCCCGACCAGCCCCTGCACGGCGGGCCGCCGGACGTACCCGACAAGGAAGCCGGACCGACGCCCCCGCCGGGACCGGCCGATGCCGCCGCCACGGCATCCGACCCAGGAGGTGGCACCACGGACCGCCGACAGTTCCACGCCCTGGCCGCGCTCGCGGGAATCGCCGCGACCGGCTCCCTCGACCTCCTCGCGCCACCCACCGACGCGCCCCGGTCCATCGGCCTTGAGCAGGTACGCTACGCCAGCTCGCTTGTCGACGAACTCCGTCGGGCCGACGCGGCGGTCGGCGCGAACCAGCTCTGCGACGTCGCCATCCGAGTCCAAGCCCATCTGTCCACGTGGGCCGCGAAGGCCAGGTACAGCCGAGAGGTCGGGGAAGCCCTCCAGACCGCCCTCGCCGACCTGGCCATCGAAACCGCCTGGCTCACCATCGACGCCGACCGACGCCCGGAGCGACGGCCACATGCAGCGGGACGGGTGGGACCTGGTCACCGCTACCGTCGACGGGGAGTTGGTCGGGTACATCTACGGCTTCCCGCTGCCGGCCGGGACAGGCTGGTGGACCGGAATCCACGAGCCTGTCCCGGTCGGGTTCACCGACGAGGACGGGAAGCGGACCTTCGCCATCAGCGAGCTGATGGTCGCCCCGGACCGGCGACGCCGAGGCATCGCCAAGACCCTGCACGACGAGCTGCTCCGTGGTCGTCGCGAGGAACGGGCCACCCTCCTTGCCGACCCGGACAACGCGCCGGCCCAGGCCGCGTACCGAAGCTGGGGCTGGCGCACTGTCACCAGCCTCCGCCCAGGCTGGGACCACGCCCCGACCTTCGACGTTCTGATGATTCCTCTGTCTGCCGAACAGCGGTGTCCGTGATCGGACATCCAAAGCCGACTACACCACCGCAATAGCGGAAATTCGAACCGAGGTTCGCGCGCCACGCGATCTTGTCGGGTTCCGCTTCGAGCTGCTGCGTGGCTATGGTTTCGGCTCCGCATTCCTCCTGACACTTAGGACTACCGTGGGCATCCTCAAGGAGATGCAGCGGGCGCACGCACGCCAGGTACGCGCCCAGAAGCAGGCTCAAGCTGCCGCATACCGGCAGCATCAGCAGCTACGCCGTGAGGCCGATCGCGCGATGAAGGCCGCACAGCGGGCAAACGCCCTCGACCAGCGAGAGCGAAAAAGGCTGTACATCGAGGCGCGGATCGCCGATGTCGCCGCCGACAACTCAGGTCTCCAGTCGCATCTAGAAGAACTGGACAGCCTTCTTACCGCGACCCTTGATGTCGACGACTACATCGACCTTCAGCGACTTCGAAAGGCGGTTGAGCACCCGCAGTTCAAACCCGGAGATCTCGCCAATCCCCTACCTATGCCTGACTGGCGGCGGTTTGAACCATCGACCCCTTCCGCCCTCGGGAGAATGTTCGGTGGTCAGGCCAGGTACCAACAGCAGCTCGCCGCAGCAAAACAGGCGTTTGGGCAGGCGCAGCAGGAGCATGCCGCAGCCGAGGCCAACCGCCAGCAGCGACTATCGGCCGCACGTCGGCGCTATGAACAGCGCTGCGCCAAGGCAGACGCCGAGGCCGCTGCCCACAACGCAGAGGTCGACCGTTTCGCCGCCGCTGTCGCCGCCGCAGAACCGGCCGAGGTAGTCGAGTACTTCGGCATGGTGTTGGGCAACTCCGTGTACCCGGACGATTTTCCGCAGCACTATCGCCTGGCATACGTGCCGGAGTCCCGGCAACTGGTGGTGGAGTACCACTTGCCAACCCTGGATGTGATTCCCGCTGTTCGGGAGTACCGCTACGTCAAAGCGCGTGACGAGGTCACCACTGCTGCCCGCCCGGCCAAGGAGATCAAGGAACGGTACGCGAAGTTGGTCGCCCAGGTCACGCTGCGGACCGTTCACGAGCTGTTTGAGGCAGATCGTTCGGGACTGGTAGAGACGGTTGTATTCAACGGCGTTGTCGACACCACTGATCCTCGGACGGGCTCCTCCGTCCAGCCCTGCCTGGTGACACTTCGGACGACCCGTGAGGTCTTCACGGCCTTGAACCTGGTTCTGGTAGAGCCGCTCGCCTGTCTGCAACATCTCAACGCCTCGGTGTCGAAGCGCCCCGCCGAACTCGCACCGGTTCGTCCCGTCCTGGAGTTCGACATGGTCGACAAGCGGTTCGTCGACGAGGTCGACGTGTTGGCCGACCTTGATCAACGCCCCAACCTGCTCAAGCTCACGCCGAACGAATTCGAGAGCCTGATCCAGAATCTCTTCGCCAAGATGGGCTTGGACACGAAGCAAACCCGAGCATCCCGGGACGGCGGCGTCGACTGCGTCGCCTTCGACCCACGTCCCATCTTCGGCGGCAAGGTCGTCATCCAGGCCAAGCGTTACCGCAACACCGTCGACGTGTCAGCGGTCCGGGACCTGTTCGGCACGCTGCAGAACGAGGGCGCTTCCAAGGGCATCCTCGTGACCACGAGCGGCTACGGCCCCGCCTCGTACGAGTTCGCCTCCGGCAAACCACTGGAACTCATCGACGGTTCCAACCTGCTCTACCTGCTGGCCGAACATGCCGACGTGAAAGCCCGGATCGACCCCGGCGACCTGGACTGACCGTGTCAGCCCGTCACCCTGAGCTGGCGCAGATCATGCACTTCACACACGTCGACAACCTGCCCAGCATCCTCAGTCTCGGCCGGCTCGTTGCTGACAACACCGTTGGTGCCCGGCTGGCGACCGATGTCGGGGCCGTCGATATCAAGGCGAGCCGCCGCAGTCGCGCGGTCACCTGCTCACCTGGTGGAATGGTGGCCGACTACGTCCCGTTCTACTTCGCGCCGCTGTCTCCAATGATGTTCCGCATCGCGTGCGAGCATCGGGACAGACGGGCAGGTTGTTATCCAGACGGCGACGATCCACTGGTCTACCTGGTGAGTTCGATCGACAGAGTGTGTGCTGCCGGTCTGCCCTGGGTCGCGAGCGACGGCAACTGCGCAGCGAGGCTCACGACGTTCTCCGGGAACCTGGCGGAACTTGCCGATCTTGTCGACTGGTCACTGATGAAGGAAAAGTACTGGCGTAACGTGCCAGCGGACACGGATCGAACCCGGCGACGGATGGCCGAGTTTCTCGTGCACCGGGAGTTCCCTGTACACCTCGTCACCGGCTACGTCGTGCGAACCGCCGCGCGGGAGGCGCAGCTTCGGCAGGTCCTCGGTGCTGCTGGCATCATCGACGCGTACGTTGTTGTCAGGCCCACCTGGTACTACGGCTACACCCGGGAGGAGGTGCGTTGATGATCGTCATCAGCCATGGCAACCTGCTGACTGCTGACGCGGAAGCCCTGGTCAACACGGTCAACACCGTAGGCGTGATGGGCAAGGGCATCGCTCTCCAGTTCAAGCGCGCCCATCCCGCCAACTACACGGCCTACCGAGCGGCCTGCGCCGCAAATCAAGTCAAACTAGGCGAAATGTTTGTTTTCGACTCAGCCCGCCTCGGACCCCATCGCTATGTGATCAACTTCCCCACCAAGGGGCACTGGCGAGCGAAGTCACGGTCCGCAGACATCCAAGCTGGGCTGGCTGACCTGGTCCGAGTGGTACGCGAGCGGCACATCACATCGGTCGCCGTACCAGCACTAGGCTGCGGCAACGGCGGGCTCGACTGGGACCAGGTCCGAACGATGATCGAGCGCGCATTCGCTGAGTTGCCTGACGTCCGAGTGCTGCTGTTCCCGCCCGAGGGCGCGCCTGATCCCGCCGAGATGCCGGTCGCCACCGAAAAGCCGGCGCTGACACCTGGGCGCGCAACGCTGCTCCGAGCCATCGAGCGCTACCTGGAACGTGCCCGTGCGTTGGAGCCCCGTGACGGCGTAACCGTTTTGGAGATCCAGAAGATCGCCTACTTCCTCCAGGTGCTCGGTCAGCCACTCCGATTGACCTTCCATCGGGGACGCTACGGCCCGTACGCCGAGAACCTCAACCATGTCCTGGACCTGCTTGAGGGCCACTACCTCATCGGATTGGGCGATCGGTCTGCTCACGTCGAGGAGCTGCGACCAATCCAACTGCTCGAGGGTGCGGTGGAAGATGTCGGTTCCTGGTTCAGCCAGAACCCCGTCCCTGACGAGATTCAAGAACGGGTCTCCGCGATCGTCGACGGGTTCGAGGCACCGTACAGCCTTGAGCTGCTGGCAACGGTGCACTACGCCGCCGTAACAAACCCCCCGTCGGTAGATGTCGACGATTTGATCCAGCGGGTACAGGCTTGGAGCGATCGAAAGGCGCAACTCTTCACTCCAGCTCACGTCCGGCTTGCCCACGAGCGACTTCAGGCGACTGGCCTTCTGGCTGTTCCCACGAACGTCTGACGCTGCCGGCGCTGCCTGCCCGATGAATCATCCGGTCAAGTCGAACGGCGAGCCGGGTGGCCTCGTACGCCTCGACAGCTTCTGGCTCGGCCATCCAAGGATCGCGAAATTCGATCCAATCGGTGTGGGTGTCCTGGGTCTAGCCCGCGAACCGGGGAGCAATCGCACCGCTTCCGGCAATCCGCGTTTCGGCCGTTCGGCGGGCAGCAGGGTGGTCGTTCCGCTGGGTAGCCTCGGTCGGTGACGGATCTTGGGCAGGGCATTCATGAGCATCTGATCACCGGTCAGCTCGCCGAGCAGCTTCGGCGCGTCGATCCCGCTCTGATGCAGCTCGACCGGCTCGATCCGGCCGACGCGCCCGAAATCCTCGCCCGGCACCTCGCCGACCTGGCCCGTCGCGCCCTGAGAGCCGTACCCGGTGGGGACGACAGGGTGGCCCGGCAGGTGGAGGTGGCCAACCGGATCGCCGAGCGGATCGCCGACCTCGAACCGGCGGCCGTCGACGCAGACGACCAGGTCACCGACGCCCGGAACCTGTTGTACGCCATCGCCGCCCCACCGACCCCGCCGGCGAAGCCGCACTTCCCGGACCGCCCGAGCACTCCACTCTCGACAGGTGCGCTCCTGGTCAACGGTCGACACCAGCCCCGGATCGGGCACGAGATCAACCACGAGCTGGCCTCGGCCGAGAGTGTCGATCTGCTCTGCGCGTTCATCAAGTGGGCCGGCGTACGCACCGTCGAGCCGGCCCTCCGCGAACTGCGGGAAAGAGGTGGCCGGCTCAGGGTCATCACCACCACCTACCTGGGGGCGACCGACCAGCGGGCCCTGGACCGGCTCGCCGAACTCGGGGCCGAGATCAAGGTGTCGTACGAGACCAGGACCACCCGGCTGCACGCCAAGGCCTGGCTGTTCCGGCGGAGCAACGGCCTGACCACCGCCTACGTCGGGTCGAGCAACCTGTCCCGGGCGGCGTTGCTCGACGGGTTGGAGTGGAACGTCCGGATCTCGAACGTCGAGCAGCCGCACGTGGTGGACACCTTCGCCGCCACCTTCGAGGACTACTGGCACGATCCGGCCTTCGAAGGCTACGACGCCACCGTCGACGGGGAGCGGCTCCGGGTCGCACTGCGGGGGGAACGGGCCGACGAGGCGCCGACCGAGATCGCCAACCTGGATGTGCGGCCGTACCCGTACCAGGCGGAGATCCTGGCCGACCTGGACGCGGAGCGACAGGTCCACGGACGCCACCGGAACCTGGTGGTGATGGCGACCGGGACCGGCAAGACGATCGTGGCGGCCCTGGACTACCGGCGGCTGCATCGGGCCGGGACCGTCGACTCGGTGCTCTTCGTGGCGCACCAGGAGCAGATCCTGCGACAGAGCCGGTCGACGTTCCGGCAGGTGATGGCCGACGGGAGCTTCGGGGAGCTGCTGGTCGGCGGGGAACGACCACGGGAGGCACGGCACCTGTTCGCCTCGATCCAGTCGCTGCACCGGCGGGAGATCGACCCCGGGGCGTACGACATGGTGATCGTCGACGAGTTCCACCACGCGGAGGCCCCGACGTATGCCCGGTTGTTGGAGCGGCTGACGCCGCGCGTACTCCTGGGGTTGACGGCGACGCCGGACCGGACGGACGGTGGGGACGTCCGGCGGTGGTTCGACGGTCGGACGGCGGTGGAGCTGCACCTGTGGGACGCGTTGGAACGGCAGCTCCTGGCCCCGTTCCAGTACTTCGGGTTGCACGACGACACCGACCTGTCCCACCTGCGGTGGAGGCGCGGGCAGGGGTACGACCGGACGGAGCTGGAGAACCTCTACACCGCCGACCACGCGCGTGCCCGGATCATCCTGGAGGCGGTACGGAACACCGTCGACCCGGGGCGGATGCGGGCGCTCGGGTTCTGCGTGAGCATCGGGCACGCCGAGTTCATGGCGGACTGGTTCACCCGGCACGGCGTACCGTCGGCGGCGGTGACCTCCGGTGTGGACCGGTTGGAGCGGCCCGGGCTTTTGCGGGACTTCAGGGCCGGGAGGTTCCGGGTCCTTTTCACCGTCGACCTGTTCAACGAGGGTGTCGACCTGCCGATGGTGGACACGATCCTGATGTTGCGGCCCACCGAGAGCGCCACGATCTTCCTTCAGCAGCTCGGCCGGGGGCTGCGCCTCGACGACGACAAGCCCTGCCTGACGGTGCTCGACTTCATCGGCGGTCAGCACGCGAACTTCCGGTTCGACCTGCGGTGGCGGGCGCTGACCGGGGTGAGTCGTCGGGCCCTCCGGGACGCGGTCGACCAGGACTTCCCGTCGCTGCCGAGCGGGTGTCACATCCAGCTCGACCGGGTGGCGAAGGATGTGGTGCTCGCCAATCTGAAGTCGGCGCTGCCCACCTCCCGAGCCGGGCTGGTCGCGGAGTTGCGGCAGCTCGGGGACGTCACCCTCGGGGAGTTCCTCACCGAGACCGGCCTGGAGGTGGAGGACGTGTACCGGTCGGCGGCGCTGGGCGGGTGGACGGGGCTGCGTCGGGCCGCCGGTCTGGCGGTGCCGCCCGCCGGGCCGGACGACCGGGAGTTGGGGAGGGCCATCGGGCGGATGCTGCACCTCGACGACGTCGACCGACTCGACCTGCTGGCCCGGGTCGCCGCCGGGGAGCAGCCGAACGAGGTCGCCGCCGGGAGCCCGCCGGGTGCCGGGCGGCTCTGGGACCTCCTGCACTTCGACCTGTGGGGACCGAACGCGCCGTTGACCTCGCGGGACGAACGGGTGGCCCGGCTCCGGGCGGAACCGGCTCGGTGCGTGGAGCTGCGCCAGGTCGCCGAGGTCCTCCGGGACCGGATCCACCGGGTCACCACGCCGCTGGGGCCGCTGCGGGTGCACGCCCGGTACAGCCGGAACGAGGCGTGTGCGGCGTTCGGGATGTCGAACCCGGGGTCCCTGCGGGAGGGGGTCAAGTGGCTTCCCGACGCCCGGGCCGACCTGTTCTTCGTCACCCTGGTCAAGGCGGAACACCACTACTCCCCCACCACGATGTACGCCGATCGGGCGATCACCGAGACGCTGTTCCAGTGGGAGTCGCAGAGCACCACCTCGACCGGGTCGGTGACCGGGCAGCGGTACGTCCACCACGCCGACCGGGGGTCGACCGTGCACCTGTTCGTCAGGGATTCCCGGGTGGCGGACCGGGACCTGGGTGCGCCGCCCTACCTGTACGCGGGGCCGATGACGTACCGCTCGCACACCGGGGACCGGCCGATGCGGATCGTCTGGGAGCTGGCCCACCCGCTCCCCGCCGACCTGTACGCCGCCGCCCGTACCGTCGCGGCGTAGCTGCGGAGCAGAACCCACCGGCACGGAGCGCCTACCGGGAACGGGGCCCGACTGAACGCCGTCAGACCCTGCGCGGAAAGTGGCATCGAACCGGAGCCCGGCAGATCCGTCATGACAGCAGCCCACCACAGAAGGAGCAGTCATGGACCGAAACGACGGCCCCGGGAACCCGACCGCTCCACTCGCGGAAGGTGCCACGGCCACGGGGACCTCCCACTCCCTATTCATCGACAGTAGCGACTTCGACGAGTTCGTGGCGCAGTACGGCACCGAGGAGCCCCGGTGGTTCGGCCAGGCGCGGATGCAGTACCCCCAGAACCAACTCGCGGAAGCCCTGGAGAAGCGCAGCGAAAGAACCCGCAAGCCACCTTCGAAGACTGAGGCCGACCCCATCACCCTCCCCGACGGGACCAGCCGCAACGTCCCCACCGGACGTTTCCTCGCCAGGATGCGGCGCATGGGTCTCAAAACCGAGCCGAACGAACGCCTCAAGAAGGCGATAAAACTCTTCGGCCCAGAACCAGCCCTCAACGAAGAGAAAAGATGGACACTCCCCAAACGAGGCGAGTTCCACTCCTACACGGACGATGAATACGCGGAGGCCCTGGAGAAACGAGCACTAACGACCACAAAGCCACCCCCGCGGGGTGCAATCGATCCCATTACCCTCGGCAACGGGGAAACCTTTGGAGTTCCTACCGGAGGACACCTCACTACCTTGCGGAGCAAGGGCGTGACCACCGAACCATCCGATCGCCTCAAGAAGGCGATAGGACTCTTCGGCCCACAACCAACCCGCAACCAACAGGGAAAATGGACACTCCCCAAACAGATCGAGAAACGCTCCTACACCCAGGACGAATACGCCCTGGCCCTGGAGAACCGTGCCCGCACAACCAGATCTACACCTAGGCAGCGTGAAACCGACCCAATCACCGTCGACAACGGCGCAACCCTCGAAATCCCAACCGGGAAGTACCTGAGCAACCTGCGCAGCTCGGGCATGGCCATAGAACCCACCGACCGCCTCAAGAAGGCGATAGGACTCTTCGGCCCACAACCGACCCGCAACGAACAGGGGAAGTGGACACTTACGAGGCTCCGCTCGTCCCTTCCGCAGGACATCACCCCTCACGTCTGCGAACTCGCTGCGCACCCCGTCATGTCGACGAACCCCGGCCCAACCGGAGTAGCAGCAGCGATGAGCGGAGAGAACGACGCCAGGAACTCGCACATCAATTCACGTGAGTTTGAAGCTTTCCTGGCGGAGCACGGCACCACCACCGAACCCGACTGGTTTGCCGGGGCTCCACTGGGCTCGGCGCAGCAGGGGCAAGGCCACCTTCCCGCCGAGAGGGTCAACTCCGCAGACATCGACGGCATCTGGTCCGACGAGTTCCTGGAACCGTACGGCGCCGCAGTGCCCAACCCGCTCACCGGGGAGAACCGACGTCGCCGGATCACTGGCACGAACGATCAGTACGCAGAAGCCCTGGAGCAACGCAAGAGCACCAAACCACCCGGTAAAACCGAAACCGACACCATCACTCTCGCCGACGGAGCCACAGTCGACATCACCACCGGAGCCTACCTCACCTCCCTGAGATCCAAAGGCATCGCCACCGAACCAAGCGCCCGCCTCAAAAGGGCGATGGCCCGATACGACCTACGGCCAGAAGCCGACGAACAGGGACGATGGAGACTCCCTAAACTACAGCGGCCTTCCGACAGTGACGATCGGTACGCGGCAGCCCTGGAACAACGCAAGAGCACCAAACCACCCGGTAAAACCGAAACCGACACCATCACTCTCGCCGACGGAACCACAGTCGACATCACCACCGGGGCCTACCTCACCTCCCTGAGATCCAAAGGCATCGTCACCGAACCAAGCGCCCGCCTCAGGAGAGCAATAGGCCGCTTCGGTCCGGAACCGACGCGCGACGAACAAGGGCGATGGAGACTCCCCCCGCTCCGGGCCAGGGAAAGCACCATCCCGGACGTCAGCACGATCGCTGCCATGACCAGTGACCATCCCTCTGGTCTCACCGCCGCCGGCAGCTCAGCGAACCCCCATGCGCCCACCACCGGCGGCTGGACGTCGTCGGTCACGGCGCCATCGGCCAAGCGTCAGCGCCACGGGCGACCCTGACCCATCCGGCACCGACGGACCTGGGTCAGCGCCACGGGTGACCCCGGTCCGGTCCGGCACGGACGGCGCCCAGCCCGAGACCGTGGTTCGGTACCACCCCTGCGCCCATCTCGTCACTCGCCATGTCCCGGCAATTTTCGGCCGCATCTGCGCAGCCGGGTTTCTGCGGTCGAAACGCGGTACCCGAGGACATGGGGAGCGGAAGTGACAGTGGAAATATGACGGATGCATGACGATTCCCTATAGAGATCGTCACCTTCCATCCGCAGCGGCGGCGACGGTCCGGCAATGCCCGCCGGACCAACTCGAAACCGACACGATCCACGCGGCACGGCAGGAAAGTCGCTGGTCACAGAGGGTGCCTGACAACCCCGCAGCCACGGATCGTACGTCCCGAATCGATACCGATGCGCCATCGATTCTGTGTCGAGCGACACGTTTGACCCTGGACCGACTGGATTTACCGCGATAGCGTCGGTACCTTCACCAACCGGTCCAGATGAATCACTGAATAAACCGATGCCGATATCGCATGGACGAGACGTGAAGATGGGTGCCCTGGCGTGACTGGCCACCGGCTCCCGTCGGAGAGAGGACCGTGTCTGCGCTCGCAGTGAAGTCGCTCTACAAGGTGTTCGGTAGCCGGGCCGACGAGGCGGTCGACCGCCTGGCCGACGGGCAGCCCCGCGCCGAGGCCCTGACCGGGCTCTCGGCCACCGCCGCCGTGATCGACGCGACCTTCGAGGTTCGCCCCGGCGAGATCTTCGTGGTGATGGGCCTGTCCGGTTCCGGGAAGTCGACACTGATCCGGATGCTCAACGGCCTGGTCCGCCCCACCCGGGGCAGCGTCGAGATCGACGGGGTCGAGCTGACCACCCTCAAGCCGGCGGCCCTGCGCAAGCTGCGCCGGGAGAAGATCAGCATGGTCTTCCAGCACTTCGCGCTCATGCCGCACCGCACGGTCGCGGAGAACGCCGGGTACGCCCTGGAGGTCGCCCGGCTGCCGAAGGCCCGGCGGCGGGAGCGGGCCATGGAGGCCCTGCGGATGGTGGGCCTCGAAGAGTGGGCGGACAGCCTCCCCCACCACCTCTCCGGTGGGATGCGGCAGCGGGTGGGGTTGGCGCGGGCGCTCGCTGCCGACACCGACGTCCTGCTGATGGACGAGGCGTTCTCGGCGCTGGACCCGCTGATCCGTCGGGAGATCCAGGACCAGCTCCTGGAGCTGCAGGCCGAGCTGGGCAAGACGATCATCTTCATCACCCACGACCTCAACGAGGCGATGCGCCTCGGTGACCGGATCGCTGTGATGCGCGACGGCCGGATCGTCCAGATCGGCACCGCCGAGGAGATCCTCACCGACCCGGCCAACGGGTACGTCGCCCAGTTCGTCGCCGACGTCGACCGGACCCGGATCCTCACCGCCTCCTCGGTGATGGAGAAGGCACAGAGCGTCCTGGACGTCAGCGCCGGCCCTCGGGTCGCCACCAAGGCCCTGCGGGAGAACCAGACCTCGGTGGTCTACGTGACCGGGCCGGGCAAGAAGTTCCTCGGCACCGTCACCGAGGACGAGGTCTCCCTGGCACTGCGCGAGGGCCGCCAGACCCTCGACGGGTACGTCTCGACCGAGCAGGTCCGCAGCGTCAGCGCGGACACCGCACTGGCCGACCTCTTCGGCGACTCGGCGGCGAGCCAGCACCCGGTGGCAGTCCTCGACGACCGTGGTCGGCTGGCCGGTGTGATCCCCCGGATCACCCTCCTCACCGCCCTGGCCGCCGCCGCGCCCGAGCCGACGGCCCCGATCGACGACACGCCCTCCGTCGCGGCGACCGTCGACGAGGCGACCGTCGACGCGACCACGACCGACGGATCCGCTACCGACCCGGCGCAGGACGACGTGCAGCTCGTGGGGACCACCAAGGGAGAGCAGCAGTGAGTGTGAACCAGTCACCGCTGGACGGTTGGCTGCCCCGGATCCCGTTGGGCACCTGGACCGAGTCCGCCGTCGACTGGGCGACCAGCACCCTCGGGCCGGTCTTCGAAGGGGTGGCCACCCTGGTCGACACCCTGGTCCAGCCCCTCAACGACCTGCTCACCGGCGTACCGGCGGTGGTGATCGTCGCGGTCTTCGCCGGGCTCGGGTGGTGGCTGCGGGGATGGAAGTTCGCCCTCGGCACCGCTGTCGGTCTGGGCCTGGTGGCGGGGATGCCGTACTGGTCGGAGACCATGAGCACGCTCGCCCAGGTCCTCGTGGCCAGCACCCTGGCGTTGCTCCTGGCGATCCCGTTGGGGGTCCTGGTCGCCGAGAACCGGCGGGCCGCCGCGGTAGCCCGACCGGTGCTGGACCTGATGCAGACCATGCCGGCGTTCGTCTACCTCATCCCGGCGATCTTCTTCTTCGGCATCGGGACGGTGCCGGGGGTCCTGGCCACCCTGGTGTTCAGCATGCCGCCGGGGGTCCGGTTGACGGCGCTGGGGCTGCGTCAGGTCGACAAGGAGATCGTCCAGGCGGCCGAGTCGTTCGGCGCGCCGCCGTGGATGGTGCTCCTGCGGACCAAGCTGCCGTTGGCGTTGCCCACCATCATGACCGGGGTCAACCAGGTCATCATGCTGGCGCTGTCGATGGTGGTGATCGCCGGGATGGTCGGCGCCGGTGGCCTCGGCGACGTGATCATGTTCGCGCTCTCCCAGGTCCAGGTCGGCAGCGGTTTCGAGGGCGGGATCGCCGTCGTGACCCTCGCTGTGGTGCTCGACCGGATCACCGACTCCGTGGGTGACAGGTTCCCCTCCGCGCGGGCGCAACGCCTCGCGCGGGAGGCCCACTGACCGTCGCCCTCCCGCCGGCGTCCCTTCTTCCGCGTACGCGGCTGCGCCGGCACACCGATACAGAGGAAGGACAACTGTGTTCAGAAACATGAAGCGAGTCCTCGCCGTGGCGATGGCCGCCACCCTGGCGCTGGGTGCCGCCGCCTGCGGCAGCGACTCGGAGGCCGGTGGCTCCGGCGACGACGCCAAGAAGAAGATCACCATCGGGTACATGGCCTGGGACGAGGCGATCGCCGTGTCGTACCTGTGGCAGAACATCCTGACCGAGAAGGGCTACGAGGTCGAGCTGAAGAACCTGGAGGCCGGTCTGGTCTACGGGGGTCTCGCCAACGGTGACATCGACCTGTTCCTGGACAGCTGGCAGCCGCTGACCCACGCCTCCTACATGGAGCGGTACGGCGACAAGCTGGAGAAGCTCGGCAGCTGGTACGACGGCGCGAGCCTCAGCATCGCGGTGCCCTCCTACGTGCAGGACGTCAACTCGCTGGAGGACCTGGCCGACAAGGCGGGCACCTTCAACGGGGAGATCGTCGGGATCGAGCCGGGCGCCGGGCTGACCAAGGCCACCCAGGAGGAGGTCATCCCGCAGTACGGCCTCGACGGCAAGATGCGGCTGAAGACGTCCTCCACCCCCGCCATGCTGGCGGCGCTCGACGGGGCGATCAAGGCGGAGCGGCCGATCGTGGTGACCCTGTGGCACCCGCACTGGGCGTACGCGAAGTACGACCTGAAGGACCTCACCGACCCGAAGGGCACCCTGGGTCAGGCCGAGCAGATCCACAACCTGGGCCGGCTCGGCTTCGGCGACGACTTCCCCGAGGTCACCGCGATGCTGAACAAGTTCAAGCTGGACAGCGACCAGCTCGCCACCCTGGAAGACCTGATGTTCAACACCCACAAGGGTGACGAGGAGAAGGCCGTCGAGGAGTGGCTGAAGGCCAACCCGGACTACCTGCAGACGCTCTCCTAGAGCAGCTGCGCGGCGAAGAGGGGCCCCACCGGAATCGGTGGGGCCCCTCGGCGTCGTTCCGGCGACGCCGCCGCCAGGCGGGCGGTCAGCGGAGCGGGTCGCGGGTGCCGACGGGCACGTCGGGCGTGCAACGCCGCAACCGGTCGGCGGCCATCCGACCGCCCACTGCCAGACCGTACCGTTGCACTGCTGTGAGGCCGTACCCGCTGCACGTGGGGGTGTAGCGGCACCGGCCGGGCCAGCGGTGCGAGAGCCGGCGTCGGTAGGCGAGGATGGCCGCCCGACCCGCCCGGTCGGCCAGCGGTGCCGGGCTGATCCGGGCGGCGGCGGCACCGAGTGTCAGCAGGAACGCGAAGGGCCCGCAGTCGCACCCCTCGCAGCTCCAGGTGCTACAGCCGTCCCGTTTCCTGCTGCGTCGGGTGCCTGCGCGGTTGATCACGATGCCATGATGCGCCGACCCCGCAAGTCGGTCACCCGGCGACCCCGCGCGTCGGGCAGCCCCGCACGTCGGTCAGCCCCGCGCGTCGGGCAGCCGGGGAGCCCGCGCGTCGGTCAGCCGGCGGCCGGACGGCGGGAACGGGCCAGGGTGAGGACGACGGTGAGGGAGAGCCCGGCGGCGACGCACATGACCACAGCCATCGGTAGGGCGGTGCCCTCCCCGCCGAGCCCGACCAGGGGTGCGGCGACCGCCCCGATCACCGACTGGATCGCGCCGAGCAGGGCGGCGGCGGTCCCGGCGTGGGCGGCGTGCCGGTCCAGGGCCAGGGCGGTCCCGTTGGGCATCACCATCCCCAGCGAGCTGACGAAGAAGAAGAGCGCCACCAGGACCAGGGCGACGAGGCCGGTGAGAACCCCGGTGAGGGTGGTCAGGGCGGCGACGCTGCTGACCACGAGGGTGCCGACGAGCAGGGTACGCGGGCTGAACCGGTCGAGGAGTCGGACGTTGGCCTGTCCCATCGCGACCAGTCCGAGGGCGTTGACGCCGAAGATGACCGCGAAGACGGTCATCGACAGGCCGAATACGTCCTGCACGACGAAGGACGACCCGGAGATGTAGGCGAAGAGGCTGGCGAAGGCGAGTCCCTGGGTGAGGGCGTACCCGATGTAGACCCGGTCGGTGAGCAGGGATCCGACGGTGCGGCCGAGGGCGGTCAGGCCGCCGGTGTTGCGCCGGGTGGCGGGGAGGGTCTCCGGCAGCCACCGGGCGACGGCGAGGGTGAGCAGCGCGCCGATCACGGCGAGGGTGACGAAGATGGCACGCCAGGAGCCGACCTTCAGCACCAGGCTGCCGATGGCGGGGGCGGCCACCGGGGCGACCCCGAAGACCAGGATGAGCCGGGAGAAGTACTTGGCGGCGTCCCGCCCGCTGTAGAGGTCGCGGACGACGGCTCGGGCGACGACGACACCGATCCCACCGGCGAAGCCCTGCCCGAACCGGAGGGCGGCGAGCGCGCCGGCGGAGGGGGCGAAGGCGCAGACCAGGGAGAGCAGGGCGTACCCGGCGAGGCCGACGAGGGCGGGGGTGCGTCGGCCCCACCGGTCGCTGAGGGGGCCGGTGACGAGTTGACCGGCGGCCATCCCGACCATGCAGGTGGTCAGGGAGATCTGGATCTGTGCGGCCCCGGCTTCGAGGTCGCGGGTCATCTCCGGGAAGGCCGGGAGGTACATGTCCAGGGAGAGGGGGCCGACGGCGGTCATCAGGCCGAGCAGGACGACGAGGGCGGCGCCGGACCGACCGGTGGGTGGGGTGACCCGTGGGGCGGCTGGCGCGATGGTGGACATGCTGGTCCCTCCGGGTACGGTGCTGGTCCCGGACACGATAGCTCTGTGGTCAGAGTTGTTGCGATGTGAGATGAGTGACGTGACGACTGACGACGAGACCGTGGAACAGCTCGGCAGCGCCCTCGGCGACCTGCAACGGGTGCTGCGTCGGGCCGCCACCCAACGCTCCGGCAACATCGCGCTGCCCGACGCCCAGGTGGAGGTGCTCCGCCTGGTCCAGCGGCGGCCCGGAATCGGGGTGAAGGAGGTGGCCGAGGGGTTGGGGATCGCCCCGAACACCGTCAGCACCCTGATCGGGGAGTTGACCGCCGCCGGACTCCTGCGCCGGGACCGGGATCCGGCCGACCGTCGGCTCGCCCGGCTGACCCTCACCGAACAGGCCGTCGGGCGGATGGCGGCGTACCGACGGCACCGCAGTGACCTGCTCGCCGCCGGGCTGGCGGGGTTGCCCGAGCCGGATCGGCGGGAACTCCTCGCCGCCGCGCCGGCCCTGCGCCGCCTGGCCGACCTGGTGCTGGCGCACCGACCCGGCCCACCGGCCTGACCCGTCGACCTCAGAGTCGGACGGTGCGGCGGACCCCCTGGTGGTGGGCGCAGGCGTCGGGCCGACCACCGTCGAGGGTGACAGCGCCGTCTCGGCACTGCACCAGGTAGCCCTTCCCCTCCCAGAAGTCCTGACCGCAGGTGAACCACGAGCACAGCAGCTCGTCGGGTTCCTCGATCCGTTCCCCCTGGCCGCAGTAGTCGTACCCGAAGGGGTTGCGGGGTGCGCCGCAGAAGCGGTCCCGCGGCGACGGGCTCGACCCGGTGATCCGGCGGGGCTTGGGCGAGCGGGGTCGGGCGGACGCCGCCGCCGGCCCCGCCGGGGCGACGGCGGCCACCTCGGCCTCCGGGGTGGCCGCGACAGCGACCTGGTCACCGCCGGTCCCCGGTGGGTCGGAGCCGATCAGGACGGCGGGGACCAGCATCGCACCGGCGGCGGCCACCGCGACGGTACGTCGCCCACCCGGAACCCGGGCGGTGAACCGGGCCTGGGCGGGGGTGGCGATCTCCGGCCGGAACGGCCGAACCTGGGCGTGCTCGGCGATCAGATCGTCGAGCTGGGCGAGGACCGTCGGACGCTGCTCGATCGCCTCGGCGAAGGCCAGGGTGAGGGTGAACCGGAACTCGGTGGCGGTGGCCGACGGCAGGAGCAGCCCGGAGGCGCGTCGCCGGTCGAGCACCTGGAGGAGGGTGACCGAGGCGACCGGGTCGTGAGCCAGTCCGGTCATCCGCCCGTACGCCCAGTCGCGCCGCCCCCGGCCGCCGAGCAGGACCAGTCGGCGGCTGGTGATCACGGCAAGCCCGGTGTCGAGCACCCGGGTCCCCTCCCGGCGGCGCGGACGCAGGGCGGCCCCGGCGACCGGAACCGTCAACTCGGGGGCGGGGAGGACGACGGCGTGCCGCATCTCGACCAGCCGCGCGGCGGGCCCGGCCCAGTGCACGATCTCGTCACTCTCCACAGCCAGGGGGAGACCGGCCCGGCCGGGGACCCCGGCACCGAACCCGGCCGCCGCGACCCGCATCCGTCGCAGCTCCTCGTCGCGCCGCCGCCACTCCTGCTCGGCTGCCCGGTACGCCCGACGCAGCCGCTCGTTCTGCCGGTACGCCCACTGGTAACGCCAGGTACCCGTCGAATCAGACATCGCCACGCCGACTCCTTAGCCGCGCAACCCGGGGTGTCAGCCTGATCAACGAGGCGACTCGCCCGGAGCTACCGGGCATGGACCCTTCAATTGGACACATAGTCGACAAAGCTGACTCTTCGGGGGATGGTCCGCGAGACCGGAGTGTCCGCCAGACCGGGGGCCGCGACACCGGCAACCCGCCCGACCTGCCCACATGGTGCAGGCGGCGACGAATCGGTAACGTCACCCCACGACCGGCGCTGACCGACGCACCGGCACCGACGTCGAGAGTGGGAGTACGTGGTGGACCCCGGAAACGCCCGGCAGCTGGGGACCGGGGACCACCGGCCGGTGGTGGTCGGCGTCGACATCGGCACCACCAGCACCAAGGCCGTCGCCTACGACACCCGGGGGCGCCCCCTCGGCACGCACTCGGTGGGATACCCGCTCGACGCCCCGTTCCCCGGCCGGGCCGAACAGGACCCCGACCTGATCCACGCCGCAGTGCTGGAGACCGTCCGGACCGTGGTGTCCGGGTTGGACCGCCCCGTCGCCGGCCTGTCGTTCAGCTCGGCGCTGCACAGCCTGATCGGGCTCGACGCCGACGGCGAACCGCTCACCCCGGTGGTCACCTGGGCCGACTCCCGGGCCGGACGGCAGGCCGAACGGCTGCGGGCCGCGGTGACCGGGCTGGCCCTGCACCAACGGACCGGCACCCCGCTCCACCCGATGGCACCACTGCCGAAACTCGTCTGGTACGCCGAACAGAACCCGGACCTGCACGCCCGGGTCGCCCACTGGGTGGGCATCAAGGACCTGATCCTGCTCCGCCTCTGCGGCGACCTGGTCACCGACCACTCGTTGGCCTCCGCCACCGGTCTGCTCGACATCCACCGCCTGGCCTGGGACTCCCAGGCCCTGGACATCGCCGGGATCACCGGCGGACACCTGCCCCGGCTGGTTCCCACCACCACAGTGCTGCCCGGTCTCACCCCGGAGGCGGCCCGGGCCACCGGCCTGCCCGTCGACACCCCGGTGGTGGTCGGAGCCGGGGACGGCCCCCTGGCCAACCTGGGCCTCGGGGCGGTCCGGCCCGGCGTCCTCGCCTGTTCCATCGGCACCAGCGGGGCGCTCCGGGTGATGGTCGAACGGCCCGCCGTCGACCCGCTCGGCGGGGTGTTCTGTTACGCCCTGACCGAGGACCGGTGGGTCGTCGGGGGTGCCGTCAACAACGGCGGGATCGTCCTCGGGTGGGCCGGGGACGCCCTCGCCCCCGAGCTGACCGGCACCGCCAACGGGGACCCCGACGGCCACCCCACCACCAACGGCCGCCCCACCGAGGAGGAACTGCTCGCGCTGGCCGCCCGCGCCCCGGTCGGATCCGGCGGACTGGTCATGCTGCCGTACCTGCTCAGCGAGCGGGCCCCGCACTGGAGTTCGCTGCCGCGCGGGGCGTACGTCGGACTGACCCACGGCCACCGGCGGGAACATCTGGTCCGGGCCGCCCTGGAAGGGGTGTGCCAGCAGCTCGCCCTGGTGCTGCGCTCGGTCCAGGCCGCCGGGAACGAGATCCGCGAGGTTCGGGCCAGCGGCGGGTTCGCCCGCAGTCCCCTGTGGCGGCAGATGCTCGCCGACGTGCTCGGGATGCCGATCCGGTTCCCCGCCGGACACGAGGGCTCCGGCTTCGGCGCGGCCCTGCTCGGCATGCAGGCCCTGAACCTGATCGAGTCGATCGACGTGGCCGCCGACCTGGTCGAGATCGCCGAGACGGTCCACCCGGTCCCGGCCGCCGCAGCCACCTACGCGTCCCTGCTCCCCCTGCACGAGGAGCTGTACGACGCGCTGCTGCCCACCTTCACCGCGTTGCGCCGACTCGCCCCGGACCTTCCACCGGAACCCCAGCCGTCGGAGCCGCCGATGTGACAGGCGGACCGCCGTGGGTCCACGGGGTCTCCTCCGGTGCGGGGAACGCCGCAGCGGGCAGGAAGGTGTCGGTCAGGGTGGTGTAGCAGAGCCGTTCCCCCACCTCGGGCACCGTCCCCGGCGCGGCCGTCCGGCCCCGCCCCATCCCACCGGAGAGTTCCAGCACCACCTCGGTCCCGGAGTCGGTCCGGGTCAGGTAGACCGCCCGGGCCTTCTGCCCCGGGCGGGTCGGGGAGTAGAGGACGGCCCCCACCGGCACCGCCACGGACTCCTCGGTGACCACCTGGATCCGGGGGCGCAGCACCGGCCGCTTGCCGGTGTCGTCGATCCGGTGCGGGTCGGCGAGGGTCACCTCCCCGACGAACGCCTCCCCGGTCAGCCGGTACTCGGCCATCACCAGCGGGTCGTCGTAGGCGCGCTGGACGGCGTACGACGTCAGGGCCCGTTCCAGGCGGTGCAGGCGGGCGGCGGCGGCCACCGCACCGTCCCGGCTGGGCTGCGGCCCACCCCCGGCGTCGACGTGCTCGCAGTAGCCGGTGAAGGAGTCCCGGTCCCCGGTGAACCGGGCTGCCACCCGCGCCCCGGCGGGCAGGGTGCGCAGCAGCGACAGCCCCCGCCACACCAGGTCCCAGGTCGGCGCGAGCTGACCGCGGAGCAGCCCGGTGAGGTGCGCGTACGCCGCCGCCCGGGCCCGGGGGTCGTCCACGGCGGCGTCGTACGCGGCCATGGCCGGGGCTAGGACCCTGTTGTCGAACTCCGGGTCGGTGGTCGGTCCCGCCGGGGGGCACCGGTCCGGGTCCTCGGCGAGGGCCGCCGCAGTGGGTCCGTCCTGACCGGGCGGCGGGTCGATCCAGCCGAGCAGGGCGGGCAGGTGCAGATCCTCCATCACCGACTGTCCGGTGGCCCAGTGCAGACTCAGCGCCTCGGTCAACGCCACCGTGGTGGCGGAACCGGGATGCTCGGCGCGCTCCGCGAAGAACGTCAGCCACTGCCCGAGCAGCGGCACCGACGGGGGCACCGGATGGTCGCCGTCGACCCGCCGGAACCGGATCGCCCGGCCCAGCAGCCGCAGGAACGTCACCCCCGCCGGGTTGGGGACCACCACCTGCGGGGCGTCGACGTACCGGTGCCGGACGTCGCGACCCCGGTCCACCGGGACGGCCTCGGTCGCGCCCCGGTACTCGTCGAGGTAGGGCAGCACGATCTCGGCCAGCTCGGACACGAACCGGAGGCGCTGGTCGCGGTTACGGGGCTGGGCGACTGTCAACAGCCGCGCCTCGTCGGGTGCGGCGCCGACCAGGGCGGCGAGCGGGGCGTTCGCCTCACCGGCCATCGTCAACGGCACCACCACCAGGGGACGCTCGGCCAGGTGCAGGTGCCGTACGGTCGCCACCGGCTGGGCCCGCCCGGCGGCGAGGGCCTGCGCTCGGGCGAGCGCCCGCAGCGTACTCATGCGGGGCCGGCGGCGAGGGCGTCGGCGCGCAACCGGGCGGCGGACCGCAGCAGCGCGGCGGCCTCGGCCTGCTCCGGTCCCCCGGTCTGCTCCCCGGCGGCCAGGGCGAGGACCTCCCCGACGGTGGCCACCCCGCCGAGCGCCTCCCGGACCGGGCGGCCGAGCGCACCGGTCTGCCCCCGGGTCTCGTCCCGACAGAAGTACGCCAGCTCGCAACTGGCCAGGCACTCGGGGGCGTACCGGGCGTCGACCCGGCGCAGGGCGGCGGTGACCACCGTCGGGTCGGCCTCCGGGTCTGCGGTGAAGTCGACAGGCACCCCGGCCAGCACCGTGTCGATCCGGTCCATCCGGTCCAACTGCCGACGCAGCACCAGCAGCTGCTTGCGGACGTCGACCAGGCTGGCGACCGGTTGGTTGCCGAAGTCACGCGGGCAGACCAGGACCACGTCGGTGCTGACCAGTTCGGCGTCGTGCCCGGCGGCGGTCAGCAGGTCCCGCAGGGCCAGCACGTAGACGGCGGACTGGATGGCGGCGGCGGCCACCTTCCCCGGGTCGGCCTGCCCGTCGACCACCGGGAACGACTTGATCTCGACGACGTGCCAGCGTCCGGCGAGGCGCGCGGCGACCAGGTCGGGTTCCAGGTGGACCCGCTGCCCGGCCACCACCAGCCCGAGCAGCGGATGGTCGAACAGCGCGGCGGTGTCCGTCTGGGGACGGGCCGCCGCGAGGAGACTGTCGGCGGAGCGTTCGTGCCTGTCGGTCCGGCGGTCCGCGTCGTCGCCCAGGTCGGTCCAGGTGGCCCGGTCCGGGACGGGCACCCCCAGCCGCTCGGCGACCAGCCGCAGCAGCACCGTCCCGCCGTCGGCCTTGAGCTGCGCCTCGAAGGCGTTGCCCCGGGTGATGGCGAACCGGCTCTGCCCGAACCGGGCGGGGAAACCGACCCGCTGGGCCAGTACGGTCTTGTCCACCCCGGCGCCGTCCAGGACGGCCCGGCGGGTGCAACCGGGGTTGCCGGTCAGCGCGGCGATCGTACGGGCGTTGTGCCGCCGGGGTGGAACCCCACCCCGGATCTCGGCAAGTCGCTGCTCGGTGCTCCGCATGATCCGCCACGATAGCCGTCGCTGCCCCACCCGGCCCGGAACGGTGCGGCGACGACAGTCAGATTCCGGCGGACACCGGCGGCTTCGGCGCGGGGTGGGACGGTTCCCGGTGGCGGACCAGGGCGGCGACGACGACTGCGGCGACCACGGTCACCCCGGCCATCGTCCAGAGGACCGCCCGGAGGCCACCGGTGAACCCGGGGTCGGTGAGCCGACCGCCGGTGGTGCCGGCCAGGACCGAGCCGACCACCGCGATGCCTATCGTCTCGGAGACCATCCGGGCGGTGGTGACCAGGCCGGAACCGGTGGCCGCCCGGGTCGGTCCGACGCTGCCGACCCCCAGCCGGTCGAGCAACCCCATCGACAGGCCGATCCCCACCCCCATGGTGAGCAGCGGCAGGGCCAGTCCGAGGGTGGTGCTGTCCGGCCCGATCACGGTGGCCCCGGCCGCCCCGACGCAGACCGCCAACACGGCGGCGACGATCACCGCCCGGTCGGGGAACCACCGCAGGACCACCGCCCCTGCCAACGGCAGGACCAGGGCCGGGGCGGTGATCAGGAAGGTCGTCGCCCCCGCCGCGCCCGGTGCCATCCCGACCACCCCGGTCAGGTACGACGGGAGGTAGACCACCATCGGCACCACGACGACCGCGACGGCGGCTGCCGCGGTCAGGATGCCCACGAACCTGGGCTGGGCCAGCAGGGTCAGGCGGTCGCCACCCACTGCACCGAGGCGAGGTCGGCGGAGAGGTCGGGGCCGATCTCCGGCAGGGCGACCGAGACACCGGTCACCGACATCGGCAGGAGGACGGCGGACACCAGGACGACGACCAGCACCACTGCCGGTTGGATGCGCAACACGACTCCTCGTGACCTATGTGGATCGAACCCACCCTACGGTCGTGAGGTCGCCCGGGGAAGGCGGCTACCGCTCCGGGGAGCGGTTCCAGGGGGAACGCGGCAGCCGGTCGCCGGCCCGGGGTCGGCGGGTCCGGCGACGAGACCGTCGGCCCGGGGTACAGGGCGGACGGGGCACCGAGTGCACCGGTGCCGGCTCGGGCGGACACGGCCGGCCGATCAGCCAGCACAGGAACCGGGTCATCGCCCGCATGTACCCGCCCCGGGCGGTGCTTACTCGTCGCGGGGGGCGTGAAGTTCGGCGGCGAGTCGACCGAGGAACTCACGGAACCGGTCCTCGCCGTGTGGGGTGTCGATCTCGTCGGTCAGCGGACCGTCACCCCACCCGGGTCAGGGGGTCCAGTCGGGGCGCAGCGGGTGGCGACTCCGTCCGTCCGGACCGGTCCGGGTGGCCAGGACCTGGTGCAACTGGATGCCGTTGCGCTCGAAGGCCAGGCGGGAACCGGCCATGTAGAGACCCCACACCCTGGCGGTGCCCGCCCCCACCTCGCCGACGCAGTCCCCCCAGTTCGCCACCAGGTTCCGACCCCAGGCGGCCAGGGTCAGCGCGTAGTGGCGGCGCAGGTTCTCCTCGTGCTGCACCTCAAACCCGACGTCGTGGATCTCGCCGATCAGCCGCCCCGGACCGGCCAGTTCCCCGTCCGGGAAGACGTACCTGTCGATGAAGGCACCCGACCGGTGCGGTGCCCGGTTGTCGGCCCGGGTGATGCAGTGGTTGAGCAGCCGCCCCTCGGGACGGAGCCGGTCGCGCAGCGCCACGAAGTAGCCGGGGTAGTTACGCACCCCGACGTGCTCGGTCAACCCGATCGAGGAGACCGCGTCGAACCGTTCCCGGGGGGCGTCCCGGTAGTCCAGGTGGCGTACCTCGGCGAGTCCGGCCAGCCCCTCCCGTTCGATGGCCGCCCGAGCCCACTGCGCCTGGGCCGCCGACAGGGTCACCCCCAACGCCCGGACGCCGTACTCGCGGGCGGCGTGCCTGACCATCCCGCCCCACCCGCAGCCGACGTCGAGCAGCCGCATCCCCGACCGCAGCCCGAGCTTCTGCGCGACCAGGTCGTACTTGGCCGCCTGGGCCTGCTCCAGGGTGTCCTGCCCGGAGCGGAACACCGCGCAGGTGTACGTCATCGACGGGCCGAGCACCCGTTCGTAGAAGGCGTTGGAGACGTCGTAGTGGTGGGAGATGGCGGTGCTGTCCCGGGACCGGGAGTGACGCAGTCCGCCCATCAGCCGCCGCCACCGGGGTAGCGCCTCCTGCGGAGGCGGCGTCGGGGGCAGCAGCCGTTCCCACCCGAGTCGACGGACCAGCTCCACCATCTCGGTCACCGCCGGGGTGCGTACCCGGAGTTCGTCCTTGAGCAGCCGCAACGCCTCGTACGGATCCCCCGGGTGGACCCCGTCCAGAACGAGGTCACCGCTGACGTACGCCCGGGCCAGGCCCAGGTCCCCGGGGGCGGTGATCAGGTACGACAGTCCCCGTTCGGACCGGACCGTCAGGGTGATGCCGCTGTCTGCGGGGCCGACCCCGGTGCCGTCGTACCCGGTGATGCGGATCGGCGGCACCCCCTCGGTGAGTGCCCGGACGACGTCGGCGACGGTCGTCCGAGAACGACGGGTGACTGGTGACGGTTCGGGCGGGATGCTCGCCGTACCCGGTTCTCGATCGGTCAGGCTCATCGTCGTGCCACCGCCTTCTCGTACAGTCCAGTGAGCCGATGCTGCGGGTCGTACCGGTTGCGGACGGCGCGCCAGGCCGCGCCGCCGTAGAGCCTGTCGAAGGACTCCCGGTCGTAGTAGGCGTCGGAGTAGAGCGACTTGTGGCCCCCCGCCTGCGCCACCGCCTGCTCGACCGCCCTGTTGACGGCACCGTCGGCGGCCCCCGGTGCGATCGGCACGCTCCCCCAGAAGCCGACGTTGACGTAGCTGCGTCCCGGCCGCAGCGGGTACAGCGGCCAGGCGCGGGCGGAGCCCGGCCCCGACGGTTCCCGCAGCCGCAGCGGGCAGAGCCACACCGGGCTCATCCCGACGGTGCGGGCGAACCAGCGGAGGAACTCGGCGGTGTTCTCCAGCGGGACCTCCACGTCCTGGACCACCCGTTCCCGCTGCTGCCGGCCGCGTATCCGGTCCAGCCTGGCGAACACCCGGTGCCGGTGTTCCAGCCTGACCAACCGGTGGTAGACGTCGCTGCGCCGCCACCGGGTCGGCCAGAGGCGGCGCAGCACCGGATGCTGCACCCCGAACGCCGCCGAGCACCAGAACCAGTCGGTGTCCCACCGCCACAGGTAGTCGTGGGTGCGCAGGGTGTCGTGGGTCCGCTCGCGCAGCGACCGGTAGTAGATCGCCTGGCCGGTGTAGTCGCTCACCGACCGGGCCCGGTCGGTGAAGGTCCCCAGGACGAGGTACGCCTCCCCCGGGCTGAACATCACCCCGTCCATCGCGTCGACCTCCACCCCCTCCCACGACCGGGTACCGGTGATCTCGCCGATCGCCTCGACCAGCTCGGTCAACCCGGTGAACCGGACGTTGCGCAGGGCCACGAACCGGCGGACCGGCTGGAGGTCGATGCGCAGCCGGGTGGCGTACCCGAGGCTGCCCAGGGAGTTGGGGAAGGCGGCGAAGAGGTCGGCGTGGTCCCCCTCGGGGCGGGCGGTGACGATCTCACCCGCCCCGGTCAGGACGTCCATCTCGCGTACGGACTCGTGCGGCAGGCCGTGTCGGAAGGAGGTGGACTCGATCCCCAGCCCGGTCACCGCCCCGCCGAGGGTGATGGTGCGCAGTTGCGGCACCACCAACGGCATCAACCCGTGCGACAGGGTGGCCTCGACGAGGTTCTCGTACGTGCACATGCCCTGGACGTCGGCGGTACGGGCCACCGGGTCGACGGCGAGGACGCCGCCCAGCCCGGTGACGTCGAGCCCCGGCGTCCGGGGCGTGGCGCGGGGGCGGAACAGGTTGGATGTCCGCTTGGCCAACCTGACGGTCTGTCCGGGGGGAACCGAGTCGTAGGAGCGTCGGAGCCGGTCCACGCCGTAGTCGTGGTCCATCGACCAGTCGGCACGCACCGCACACATGCGATCACTGTAAGCTCCCACCGACCGGGTCAGTGAGGATTTCCCGCCCCGTCGGGCGCGTCGCGGCCGCCCCCCGGCGGGTAGCGTGACCTGGTGTCCTCGTCTGCGCGTCACGTCCCGGGAACCGGGGCGGGCGGCCCCCCGACGCTGGTCGTGGACCCCACCGACCGGTGGCTCGCCGCGATGATTGACGCCTGCGCGGCCACCGGAGAGGGGTACGACCGGGCCGCCGGGCGCTCCGGGATCTGGGCGGCCGACGGGACCATCGTCGTCGAGGCCGGGCCGGAGCCCGGTGCGGTGGTCCGGGCGAACCTGCTCGACGCGACGGTGGCCGTCGATGGCGACGGACGGCCGGGACGCCTAGGCTGACGGCATGCCGAGAGCCGTCTGGAACGACCTGGTGATCGCGGAGAGCGACGACACGGTGGTGGTCGAGGGCAACCACTACTTCCCCCGCGCGACGCTCCGGGAGGACGTCCTGCGGGACTCCGACACCCACACGTACTGCCCGTGGAAGGGCACCGCCTCCTACCTCTCCCTGGAGCACGCCGGGGTGAGCAGCACCGACGCGGTCTGGTTCTATCCCGAGCCGTTGCCGGACGCGGCGATGGTCCGGGACCGGGTGGCGTTCTGGAAGGACGTCACGGTCGTCGACTGATCATCGCCGATGACCAGGCCGGGGGTGGCCGACCGACGGATCGGGGCCTCGGTGAGGATGCCCCCATGCCCCTGCACGACGAACGACCCGACGCCGCCGGCACCGTCTACGGCACCCAACGGGCGCGCCGCCCCGGTCTGCCCCGTGATCCGCTGCTGCGGTTCGCCCTGGCGACCGGGCTGGTCGGTGTCCTGGTGGGAGCGTTCTTCGCCACCGGTGCGTTCGGTGGGGACGCCCAGGCGCCGGTCTCGGCCCAGGCCGCCACGTCGCCCACCGCCCCGACCCCGTCCGAGTCGCACACCCCCGACCCGACCCCCACCACTGTCGAGCCGACCCCCTCCCCCACGCCCAGCCCGCCACCGGCTCCGACTGGCGTGTCCGGCCCGACGGTCTTCCGGAGCGTCGCCGCCGGACGGTGTGTCGGCACCGACGGCGGCCACGAGAAGGCCCGCGCCGAACTGACCGACTGCACCGGCGCACCGGAGCAGCAGTGGGTCGCCGGCCCGGTCGGCCCGGACGTGGTCACCCTGACCAACGCCGCGTACGGCCAGTGCCTCGACGTCGAGGGGGCCAGCGGCGACGACGGGGCGAAGGTCCAGCAGTTCGGCTGCCACGGCCAGGGCAACCAGCAGTGGCGGGTCCATCCGGCCGGGGAGGCGGCGGTGCTGCTGGTCAGCGTCGCCTCCGGCAAGTGCGCCCAACCCGAGGGTGGCGGCAGCGATCCCGGCACCGACCTCGTCCAACTGCCCTGCACCGGGGGCGTGGAACAGCAGTGGGCGACCGGCTGAGTGGACAGTCGACGCGGTGCCGGCAGGAGGTGCCGGACCCGGGGTCGGTCGACCAGTCAGCCGGGGTGGGCGGGGCCGTCCGTCGGCACCGGCCTGGTGACCGGTCGCCGCACCGGTGCCGCCCGCAGCGCCCGCAGCTGTTCGAGGTGGGCCGGCAGGTGCACCCGCTGGTGCAGGTCGAGGGTCCGCTCCCAGGGCAGGACCTCGTCCACGACCAGGGCGAAACCCTCCCGCAGGTGGGTCTCGACCGGGGTCTGTTCGGCCAGGCCGAGCCGTTCCACCAGGTCGCAGAGGTTCGCGCTGGTGGTCCGGAACAACTCGGTCAGCCCGGACAGCCCGCCGTACTCGGAGACCATCGCGTCCAACTGGGGTCGGTGGATGGTCTCCAGGTCGTAGTAGGCGAAGGTGGAGCCGGCCAGCACCGCCTCGGTCGCCTCGATCATCAACTCGTCGTTGGCGGCCAGGTGCGCGACGATCTGCTCGGCGGTGAGGTCACCGTCGGCCGGCAACCCGAACCCGCCGGCGTCGATCTCGTCGAGCACCTCCGCGTACACCTGCCGCAGGTGGCCGCTCTCCATGCCTCCCAGTCAACCCCGACCGGCACCCGTCGCCCGGCCGCTCGGCCACCTCTTTCACCCGTTCGGGAGACCGCCGGGACCGGCCCGGTCGCCTGGTCGTCGACCCCGGTCACCGCCCCGGACCAGGCCGGTCACCGCCCCGGACCAGGCCGGTCGTCGATCCCGGTCACCGTCCGAACCGGGCCCGGAGCAGCTTCGGTACGGCGGCCAGCCAGGTGACCGGCCGGAACGCCCTGGCTGCGGTGGACAGGGCGGCGTACTCGGTGTCGGTGAGGTCGATGTCGGCGGCGGCGACGTTGCGCTCCACCTGCTCCACGCTCGACGCACCGGGGATGGCCACCACGTTCGGGTGCCGCAGCAGGTAGGCCAGGGCGATCTGACTCGGGGTGGCGTCGTGGGCGTCGGCCACCTCACGCAGGGCGGCGATCAGCGGTGCACCCCGCTCCAGGTTCTCCGGCAGGAAGTACGGGTTGGCCCGGCGGACCGCCCCGGAGGGCGGGTTGTTCGCGTCGTACCGGCCGGAGAGGAAGCCCTGCGCCAGCGGGCTGTACGCCAGCACGATCCGCCCGGCCTGCTGCGCGTACGGGAGCAGGTCCTCCTCGGGGCCTCGGTCGATCATGCTGTACCGCACCTGGTTGCTGAGCACCCGTCGGCCGAGTGCCGCCTCGGCGAACCGCCAGCGGCGCAGGCTGTAGTTGCTCACCCCCACCTCGCCGACCAGCCCGAGGTCCTGGAGGGTCCGCATTCCGTTCATCGTGGTGGTGTCGGCGATCACCGGGTTCGCCTGGTGCACCTGGTACAGGTCGATGTGCCGGACCCCGAGCCGGGTGGCAGAGGCGACCGCCCGCTGCTGCACCACCGGGGCGACCGGAAACACCGGGAGGATCTTGGTGGCCACCACCACCCTGTCCCGCTCGTCGCCGAGGGCGGCACCGAGGATCCGCTCGCTGCGGCCGAAGCCGTACAGCTCGGCGGTGTCGAAGAGGGTGACCCCCAGGTCGAGTGCGCGCCGGACGATGTCGGCGGCGCGGCGTTCGTAGTCGGAGCCGTACCCCCACTCGCGGGAGCCGAACTGCCAGGTGCCGAGGCCGATCCGGGAGACGGGCCGGGGAGTGTCGAGCTGCACGTACCGCATGCCTGGGAAGCTACCCCGCCCGACGCGTTCCAACCCGAAGGCGAGAACCTTCCGTCGGGCTGTCACCTTCTGCCGCCGGTGTGACGGGGGTCCCCGCCCGGTCACCGCCGCGAGCGTTGCCGCGCCGCCTCGTAGAGGGCGACGGTGGCGGCGGTGGCGGCGTTCAGGGAGCTGGCCGCGCCGGTGATCGGGATGCGGACCGTCCGGTCGCAGGACTCCCGCCAGGCGGCACTGATCCCGTGGGTCTCGTTGCCGACGACGAGGACGGTGGGGCCGGTCAGGTCGTGCGCGTCGATGTCGACGTCACCGTTCTCGTCGGTGCCGACCACCGTGACCGGGACCCCCGACCCGCGGGCCACGTCGACCAGGTCCAGCACCTCCCGATGGCTGGGCACCCGGACCACTGGTACGGCGAAGAGCGAACCGGTGCTGGCCCGGACCGCCTTCGGGTCGTACGGGTCGGCGGCGTGCCCGGTGACGATCACCCCGGCCGCGCCGAAGGCGTCCGCCGAGCGGACCATGGTGCCGATGTTGCCCGGGGTGGTCGGCCTGTCGAAGACCAGCACCAGTTCGTCGTCGCGCAGCGGGATCCGGTCCAGCCGGTCGGCGGGCAGTTCGACCACGGCGAGCAGCTCCGGCGAATCCTCGTCCTTGCCGCCGAGTTCCCGCAGCAGCTCACCGGCCATCGCCACCCGGGTGGCGTCGACCCGGTCGAGGAGGTCCCGAGCCCACCGGGACCCGGTCACCCCGTCGGGGTGCACGAGGGTCCGGATCCGCCACCCGTGCTCGACGGCGAGCGAGATCGGGCGTACCCCCTGGACGAGGAACTCACCGGCCCGCTGCCGCTTGGTGCGATTGGTCAGCAACGCCTGCCACTGCTGGAACGTGGCGTTGCGGGTGGTGATCCTCAGCGTTCTGGTCACGGTGCCGGGGAGCCTCTCGTCGAGGGGAGCCGTCAGACCGTCGTCGCGGACGGCTCCGCGGTCGGGGACGACCCTACCGAGATCACCCTCCGGACGGGCGACGAGCCCGACCGGACCGGCCGGGAAAAGTACTCCCCGACTTTCCGGTTTAGGGCGACTGCGGAGGGTACTGGCCGAGTCACCGGTAACTCAAAAAGGGGTATCTGATGACATTCAATCCACTCGTCGAGAAAGGCATTCCTCTCGACCGACAGCTGCGAAACTGGCGCGAACTGGACGTGGAGCCGCTCGACCCGGACGCGGTGGACCCGTACACCAGGTGTCGGGTGATCGTCATGAACGGGATCGAGATCGAGTCGATCATGTTCAGCCACCACATGGCCCGGACCTGCCCCGACCCGGAGGTGAAGCGGCAGCTCGCGTACACCCGCTACATCGAGGCCCAGCAGCAGAAGGTGGTCAACTGGCTCCTGCCGCCCATCGCCAGCACCCTCGAAACCACCATCGCGTACGAGCAGGTGGCTGTCGACCTGACCGCCTGGATCGCCCGGATGGAGCCGGACCCGTACCTGAAGCAGGCGTACGAGTTCGGGGTGCTCGAAGACTTCGACCACCTGTACCGCTATGCCAACCTCTTCGAGATGATCGAACGGCGCAAGGCGCGGAAGGTGGTCGACGACCTCACCGAGGTGATGCCCGGGCGGCCGACCACTGTGCACCACAGGCATCCGTACGACAACGTCCGGGACCCGTACGACCGCAACACCGTCGACCCCCTGTCCAAGCTGCACGCGCTCACCGTCATGTCGGCCGAGCAGCAGACGATGAACTTCTACATGAACGTCGGTCCCCAGTACATGGAGCCGATCGCCCGCCAGCTCTACGTCGAGATCGGCATGATCGAGCAGGAGCACGTCACCCACTACGAGTCACTCGTCGACCCCGGGGAGACCTGGTGGGAGCGGCTGGTCAACCACGAGTACAACGAGGTCTACCTCTACCACTCGTTCATGACCCAGGAGCCGGACCCGAAGGTGAAGGCGATCTGGGAGCTGCACCTCAACATGGAGCTGGCCCAGCTGCAGGCCGCCTGTGACCTGATGCGCCGCTTCGACGGGCGCGAGCCCGAGGAGGTCCTGGCCCCGCAGCTTCCCGTGCCTGTGACGTTCGAGCCCAACAAGGAGTACCTCCGGCACCTCCTCGGCACCCAGATCGACCTGACCACCCTGGGGGCCGGATACGTCCGGGAGGCCCACGAGCGGTTCGAGAGGTTGCAGGAGCAGATCCACGGTGACGAGAAGCCGGCTAGCGAGCGGGTGATCGACATGCACCGGGAGCGCTTCGGCGGCGAGTACCGGATCGAGACCGAGGGGCCGCATCCGGTGGAGTCGCTGCGTCGGCCCGAGGACGGCGACCGGTGACGGCGCAGCCGGGCGTCGACCCGACAGACGGGGCCGACGTGATCGACCTGCTGCTCGCCCAGCACGCCCGGATCGAGGAGCTGTTCCGGATGGTCGCGGCGAGCGAGGGCGAGTCGAGGCAGCATGCCTGGGACGAGCTGACCCGGCTTCTCGCGGTGCACGAGACCGCGGAGGAGGAGATCGTCCACCCACTCGCCCGTGGCAGCATCGACGGCGGAGCCGACGTGGTCGACGCCCGGCTCGACGAGGAGCGAGAGGCCAAGGAGCTGCTCAAGGGCCTGGTCGACGACGGCCCGCAGACGCCCGACTTCGACGCCCGGTTCGCGGCGCTGCGGACGGCGGTGCTGGAGCACGCGACCCGGGAGGAGCGCTACGAGTTCGTGCAGCTGCGGGCCGCGCATCCGCCCGAGCGCCTGGCGAACCTGGCCCGGGCGGTCCGGATGGCCGAGGCGGTGGCCCCGACCAGACCACACCCCGGCGTGGAGTCCGCGACAGCGAACCTGATGCTCGGTCCCCCCGTCGCGATCGTCGACCGGGTACGCGACGCGATCCGGACCGCGATGCGGGACTGATCGCGAAAGGCGCAGCGCAGCGCTGTCGACGATCGCAGACTGCGCAGCGGCAGCGCGGGACCGACCGCAGACTGCGTGATGCGGGGCTGGTCGCAGACGGCCACGGAAAAGGGTTCAGGACCCGATCGATCTGCTCGATCGGGTCCTGAACCCTTTTGCTCGGGTGGAGCCGAGGGGACTCGAACCCCTGACCCCCACACTGCCAGTGTGGTGCGCTACCAGCTGCGCCACGGCCCCCCACTGCTGTCCCGGTCGCCCGGGCACTGGCGAAACTATACACATCTCGGCCGTCACGGTCACATCGCGGGGGTGCCCGCGGGGCCGGTCCGTCAGTTCAGCGCCACGTCCGGCGGGAAGTGGGCGACGGCGGCCAACATGCCGCCCTGACGGCGCAGGACCATCGGCCAGAGGTCGTCCGGGCGATCGACGAAGGCGTCCCCCGGCAGGGCGTCCAGGACGAACCAGGACCCCTCCTCGATCTCCTGCTCCAACTGGCCCGCGCCCCAGCCGGAGTAACCGGCGAAGACCCGGATGCCGGCGACCTCCTCCCGCAGCCGTTCCGGCCCGACCGACAGGTCGACGGTCCCGACCGCCCCCGAGACCTGGTGGAAGCCGCGCAGCCGGCGTACCGGGCTGTGCAGGCGGGCCAGGCAGATCGCCGAGTCGGGTTGGACCGGGCCGCCCTCGAAGAGGACCGCCGGGTGCCGGGCCAGGTCGTTCCAGTCGCCGAGCACCTCGGCGACCGGCACCTCGGTCGCCCGGTTCAGCACCACGCCGAGCGCCCCGCCCGGCTCGTGGGCCACCAGGAGCACCACCGTACGGTCGAAGTTCGGATCCTTCAGCGCGGGAGTCGCGACCAGCAACCGTCCGGTCATGGACTCCGTCACATGACCGCCAATCGCCGGACCCTCCCTGTGCATGTCAACCATCCGACAACCGAGTCGCCAGCGGATCCTGGCACCCGCAACCGCGCCCGGACGTCGGGGAGCACCGACGCACCCCGCTCACGTGCGGCGCGTCGTACCGTCGCGCCCTGCGCGCTGTCACCGCCATGCCTGGCACCATAGCCTGCACCCCCGTTGCTGGTTAAGGCCTCTGACCGAGGGTGATCGACTTTGCCGGTGGCGTCGTCCCCCGGCGGCGACCCTCCGACCCCCGTCGAGCTGCCCCTTCCTCTGCCCCGCCCCGGGCACCGCTGGCCAAAATTGCCTTCTCATCACGATTGTCCGGTTACATTCGCTGTGAGCGGCTCGCACACGGGAGGCGGGGTGACGATGGCCACGGTCCGCGACACCACGTACGACCTGCTGCGCAGTCTGGGCCTGACCACTGTCTTCGGCAACCCGGGATCCACCGAGGAGCCCTTCCTCCAGGACTTCCCCGCCGACTTCCACTATGTCCTCGCGCTCCAGGAGGCCTCGGCGGTGGCGATGGCCGACGGGTACGCCCAGGCCACCCGCCGCCCCGCCCACGTCAACCTGCACACCGCCCCGGGGACCGGCAACGGGATGGGAAACCTCGTCACCGCCTGGCACAACCGCACCCCGTTGATCGTCACCGCCGGGCAGCAGAGCCGGGAGATGCTCCTGCTGGAACCCCGACTGGCCAGCCCCCGCGCCACCGAACTGGCCCAGCCGTACGTCAAGTGGAGCCACGAACCGGTCCGGGCCCAGGACATCCCGGCCGCCCTGATGCGGGCGTACGCCACCGCCGTCCAACCACCGACCGGGCCGGTCTTCCTCTCGCTGCCGATGGACGACTGGCAACAGCCGTCCGACCCGCCCCCGCAGCTGCGCACCGTCGCCACCCGGTACGCCCCGGACCCCCGCCGGTTACGCGAGTTCGCCGAGATCGTGGCGGCCAGCCGGACCCCCGCCCTGGTGTTGGGTGCCGCCGTGGACCGGTCCCGAGCCTGGCCGGCGGCGGTGGACCTGGCCGAGAAGCTGCACGCCCCGGTCTGGTCCGCCCCCGCCCCCGAACGGGCCAGCTTCCCCGAGGACCACCCCTACTTCCGGGGGGTGCTGCCGTACGCCATCGCCCCGCTCGCCGAGGCGCTGCACGGCCACGACACAGTCCTGGTGGTGGGTGCCCCGGTGTTCCGGTACTACCCCCACCTGCCCGGCGCCCACCTGCCCGACGGCGCCCGCCTCCTGCACGTCACCGACGACCCGGAGGAGGCCGCTCGGGCCCCCGTCGGGGAGAGCCTGCTCGGTGACCCCGGCCTGACCCTCGACGCCCTGGTGGACCTGCTGCCGGTGACCGACCGGCCGGAACCGGCCACCCGCCCCGCCCCCGACCCGCCCCGGGCCGGTCTGCCGCTCACCGCCGACGCCCTCTTCGCCACACTGGCCCGGCACTGGCCGGCCGACGGGGTCCTCGTGCAGGAGTCACCGTCCAACCTGGCGGCCCTGCGCCGTCGGCTGTGGATCCGGCGTCCGGCGTCCTACTTCACGATGGCCAGCGGGGGCCTCGGCTTCGGGCTGCCGGCGGCGGTGGGTATCGCCCTGGCCGAACGGGACACCGGCCGACGGCGACCGGTGGTGGCGGTGATCGGCGACGGCTCCTTCCACTACTCGGTGCAGGCCCTCTGGACCGCCGCCCGGCTCCGGCTGCCGCTGATCGTCGTGGTCCCGGTCAACCAGCAGTACGCCATCCTCAAGGCGTTCGCCGCCCTCAAGGACACCTCGGGGGTCCCCGGGCTGGACCTCCCCGGGGTGGACCTCACCGCGCTGGCCCGAGGCTACGGCTGCGCGGCGGTGGTGGCCGACACCCCGGAGGCCATCGGCGACACCCTGGCCACCGCCCTCCTCGCCGACCGCCCCACAGTCATCCCCGTCCCCATAGACCCCGAAATCCCCACCCTCCTCTAACCCACCCCACCCCCACCCCCACCCACCCCACCCCTCCCCCCTCTCCCCCCTCCCCCGGTCCTCCCCCACCCCGTTGATCAAGGGATTTGGGTCAAGCCTGGGCCGGATTCTGACGCAAATCCCTTGATCAACGCGGAAACCCGGAAACCCGGGGAGGGGTGGGGGTGGGGGTGGGGTGGGGGTGGGGAGGGGTGGGGACAGGGAAGCGCCCCGGTCTGGGAGGACCGGGGCGCTTCGCTGGTGGTGGAGGTGCCGGGAATCGAACCCGGGTCCTTCGCCGGTTTGACAGGGCTTCTCCGAGCGCAGCTCGCTGTGCCTCTACTCGGCCCCTCCGATCACGCGAGCGAGTCGGTGTGACGGGCCCAGTCGCTGATTGATCTCGCCGCACGGACCCCGCGACCGGGTCCGGTTGGCCAGCCTTCTAGCTGATGCCGGCTAACTGGGTCGAAGGCGCTCCCAGGCCGACAGACTCACTACTCGCCTCAGGCGGCGAGAGCGAAGTCAGCGCGATTTTGCTTGGCGCTTATAGTTTCCGACGAACGATTCTCGAGACGACGTCGGCTTCCTCGGCTCGCTTCCCCTGCCGCAACGTACGAAGTCGAAACCAGTCACCCCCTCGACGGCTGCCCTTCGTGGCAGCACCCCCATGTTAACGCCTCGCGCAACGGGATTCATCCCGAGGCCGGTCCACCGACGACCCGCAAACTGACGAAACCCCAATAACGGACGAAACGCCTGAACTACTCGTGCATTCCCTTGCTGCGCCGACCGGCGACCCGGGCGATCTCCCGGTCCGCGTCCCGCTTGGCGAGGTCCTGCCGCTTGTCGTACGTCTTCTTGCCCTTGGCCAGGCCGATCTCGACCTTGGCCCAGCCGTCGGAGAAGTACACCTGCAACGGGACCATGGTCAACCCGCTCTCCCGGGTCTTGCCGATCAGCCGGTCGATCTCCAACCGCTTGAGCAGCAGCTTGCGGGTACGCCGGGGCTCGTGGTTGGTCCAGGTGCCCTGGGTGTACTCCGGGATGTGCATCCCGTGCAGGTACAGTTCGCCGCTGCGTTCCTGGGCGAAGGCGTCCACCAGCGAGGCCCGCCCGGCGCGCAGCGACTTGACCTCGGTGCCGGTCAACGCCATCCCCGCCTCGTACGTGTCGAGGATCGAGTAGTCGTGCCGGGCCTTCTTGTTGGAGGCGACGACCTTGCGCCCCTTCTCCCGTGGCATTCGGTTGCCACCCCCTTCCCGCCTCGCCGCGAGGCACAAGGCCGCACGGCGGAGATCATGCTACCGGAACGTCGAAGGCCCTCCCGCACCGTTTTGTTCCCGGCACGGGAGGGCCTCGCAGAGACCGTGGGGGATGCCCCGCAGGTAACTAGACCCGCAGGTAGAACCGGAGCGTGACCCAGGCCGTGACCGCGCTGACCAGGGCACCGATGCCCGCCATCAGCGGGAAGGTCAGGAAGATCTCGCCCCAGCTCACCGGCGAGAAGAGCCCCTGGAGGCTGGAGAGCGCCCCGTCGAAGAGGAACGTCTTCAACCCGACCAGCGCACCGAGGCCGAGCACCGCGCCGATCAGACCGGCGACGACCGCCTCCAGGACGAACGGCGCCTGGATGAACCAGTTCGAGGCACCGACCAGCTTCATGACCGCGACCTCACGCCGTTTGCTGTACGCCGCCACCTGGATGGTGTTGGCGACCAGCATGAGGGCGGCGATCGCCATCGCGATGGCGGCCACCAGGGCGACGTTCTGCCCGGCGGTGAAGAGGTTGAAGATCTTGTCCAGCACCCGGCTCTGGTCGACGATCTGGTCGACGCCCTCGACTGAGGAGTACTGGTCGTTGATCTGCCGGTACTGCTCAGGGTCGACCAGCCGCAGCCGGAACGACTCCGGAAGCTGGTCCGGCTTCACGGCGTTGACCAGGTCAGGGGCGTCCTGGTACATCTCCTTGAACCGCTCGTACGCCTCGTTCTTGTCGACGTAGATGGTCTCCCGAACGAGCGCGTCGGACCTCAGCTGGCCCTCCAGGGCCGTCCGCTGCTCCTCGGTCGCCTCCGGCTTGAGGAAGATCGAGACCTCGACGTTCTCGAAGTAGAGGTCCTTCATGTCGGCGACCTTGTTGTAGACCAGGCCGCTGACGCCGAGCATGGTCAGGGACACGGCCATCGTGATGATCATCGCAATGGTCATCGTCACGTTGCGCCACAGTCCGACCAGTACCTCGGACAGGACGTATTTCACGCGCATCGGGGGTTCCTCCGGGTCTCCGGCATGAGGTGTTCGTCGTCAGGGTGTTCGGCGGGGGTACCGGGCCGGCTCACCCGTAGACGCCGCGGGCCTGGTCGCGCACGATCCGGCCACTCTCGATCTCGATCACTCGCCGACGCATCTGGTTCACGATGTTGGAGTCGTGCGTGACCATCACGACGGTCGTGCCGGTGCGGTTGATCCGGTCCAGCAGACGCATGATCTCGATGGACGTGTCCGGGTCGAGGTTACCGGTCGGCTCGTCGGCCAGGAGGATCAGCGGACGGTTCACGAACGCCCGCGCGACCGCGACACGCTGCTGCTCACCACCGGAGAGCTCGTGCGGGTAGCGGTGCTCCTTACCGCCGAGACCCACCAGCTCCAGCACCTCCGGTACGACCCGACGCGCGACCGCCTTGGTCTTGCCGATGACCTCCAGGGCGAAGGCCACGTTCTCGTACGCGGTGCGGTTGGGCAGCAGCCGGAAGTCCTGGAAGACACAGCCGATGGACCGCCGGAAGTGGGGACGCTTCCAGGATCGCAGCGACGTGACGTCCTTGTTGTTCACCACGACCCGCCCCTTGTTCGGGGTGACCTCGTGCAACAGCATCTTGATGATGGTGGACTTGCCGGAGCCGGAGGGCCCGATGAAGAAGACGAACTCGCCCTTCTCGATCGAGACGGACACGTTGTCGAGCGAAGGCCGGGACGCCTTCGGGTACGTCTTCGTCACTTGCTCAAGCTGAATCACGGGTGGTGAGTCTACGCCGTGTAATCGCAACGCCAAGTCCCACGCCCGGGTGATACGTGGCGCGTCATCCAAATGCCCGGTCAGGGGGAGATCGACCGAGCGCAGCGCCCGCGAACGGTCACGCGCTGTTGTCGGCGAGCTGCTGCTGCTTGCGCCAGCGGATGCCGGCCTCGATGAAGGCGTCCAGGTCACCGTCGAAGACCGAACTCGGGTTCCCCGTCTCCTGCTCGGTGCGCAGGTCCTTCACCATCTGGTACGGGTGCAGGACGTACGAACGCATCTGGTCGCCCCAGGAGCCGGCGGCGTCGGTCTTCAGACCCTCCAGCTTGGCCTGTTCCTCCTGGCGCTTACGCTCCAACAGGCGGGCCTGGAGGACCCGCAGGGCGCTGGCCTTGTTCTGCAGCTGGGACTTCTCGTTCTGGCAGGTGACGACGATCCCGGTGGGGATGTGGGTGAGCCGGACCGCCGAGTCGGTGGTGTTCACCGACTGGCCACCCGGACCCGAGGAGCGGTACACGTCGACCCGCATCTCGTTCTCGGGGATGTCGACCTGGTCGGTCTGCTCCACCACCGGCAGCACCTCGACCCCGGCGAAGCTGGTCTGCCGCCGCCCCTGGTTGTCGAAGGGGCTGATCCGGACCAGCCGGTGGGTTCCCGACTCGACACTGAGGGTCCCGTAGGCGTACGGCACCTTGACGGTGAAGGTGGCCGACTTCAGGCCCGCCTCCTCCGCGTACGAGGTCTCGTAGACCTCGGTCGGGTAGCCGTGCCGCTCGGCCCACCGCAGGTACATCCGCAGCAGCATCTCGGCGAAGTCGGCGGCGTCGACCCCGCCCGCCCCGGCCCGGATCGCCACCAGCGCCTCCCGCGAGTCGTACTCGCCGGAGAGCAGGGTGCGGACCTCCATCTCCTCGATGGCCTTGGTCAACCCACCGATCTCGGTCTCGACCTCGGTGAGCGCACCGGTGTCGCCCTCGTCCTCGGCGAGTTCCAGCAGCACGTGGGCGTCGTCGAGCCGCGAACGCAGACTGCCCAGCTTGCTGATCTCCCCGTTGACGTACGACAACTGGGAGGTCACCTTCTGGGCGCGGGCCTGGTCGTCCCACAGGTCGGGGGCGGAGGCCTCCTGCTCCAGGCGGGCCTTGTCCTTCCGCAGGCGGTCGAGGTCGAGCACCGCCTCGATGTTGCGCAGGGTCGCGTCGAGGTCCTTGAGCTGTTCGGCGTAATCGGCAGCGGTCACGACAAACAAGCGTACTGCTCGGAGGAGGAGTGAGCGTGCGAGCCCCGCACACCGAGCCGAATCAGCCCAGCTCGGAGGAGGAGTGAGCGTGCGAGCCCCGCACACCAAGCCGAATCAGCCCAGCTCTCGGGCCAGCCCGGCTCGCCGGGGTCGGGCGGGTCAGCTGCCGACCGGGGCGCTCTTGAGCCAGGAGAGGGCGGCCTTGTGGTAGGCCACCGCGAACTCCAGGGCGCTGGCGTCGTACGCCTCGCCCTCCTTCTTGGCGTTCTTGACCTGCTCACGGACCGCCGCCAGGGCCTCGGTGTGGTACTCGTTGGCCGTGGCGTAGAGGTTGCGGAGCTGGTTCGCCGAGTGCAGGTCCCCGAAGGCGATCCGCAGCGCCACCGGGTTACGGATCGTGTCCTTGCCCGGGTTCTCGGCCAGCCACCGGGAGAACGTCCGTTTCCCGGAGGCGGTGATCGCGTACGGCTGGCTCATCCGGGGGCCGGGCTTGCCCAGGCGAACGAAACCCCGCTCGGCCAGCACCGGCAACTCGCGGTAGACCTGACTACGTGTCATCGACCAGTATGGCGCCAGTCGGCGCTCAGCGGCGGCCATCAGTTGGCCGCCTGTCATGGGTCCCTCGTGCAGCAGCCCGAGCAGAGCTGCCGCCGTGGGGTTGACTCCGGATTCCGCCATGCCCATTACGCTGCCACTTTGCGGTCGCGGCGTCCAGGATTTCACCATTTCGGCACCCGTGTGGGACTTCCTATGTGCACTGTCGGCCGACGACAGTCCGACATGCCGGCACGACCCGTCATCTCCTGTCACCCTCGGTGACCAGATGCCGGGTGCGGCGGTTCCCGGCCGGGACTGCCGCCACAGTGCTCCCCGACGTCACCGGACCGGGTGACGTCGGGGGCACCGTGCACCGTTTCAGCCCATGTGCGGGTATTTGTGATCGGTGGGAGGCACGAAGGTCTCCTTGATGGTCCGGGGCGACATCCACCGGACCAGGTTGTGCCAGGAACCGGCCTTGTCGTTGGTGCCGCTGGCCCGGGCACCGCCGAACGGCTGCTGCCCCACCACCGCCCCGGTCGGCTTGTCGTTGACGTAGAAGTTGCCGGCGGCGTACCGCATCCGCTCGGCGACCGCGTCGACGACCCGGCGGTCGGTGGCGAAAATCGACCCGGTGAGTGCGTACGGGGCGATCGCCTCGGCCTGGGTGACGACGTCGTCGAAGCGGGCGTCGTCGAAGACGTGCACACCGAGGATCGGGCCGAAGTACTCGGTGGTGAAGGTCTCGTGTGCCGGGTCGGTGCACTCGAAGAGCGTGGGCCTGACGAACCACCCCACCGAGTCGTCGGCGGTCCCCCCGGCCCGGACGGTGCAGGAGTCGTCACCGTTGATCAGATCGAGGGCGGCGGTGTGCCGGGCGTACGCCTTGGCGTCGATCACCGCCCCGCCGAAGTTACGGAAGTCGGTCACGTCGCCGTAGGTCAGCGCCTCGGCGGTGGCCGCGAGCCGGTCACCCAACCCGCCCTCCCACAACGACCGGGGGACGTACGCCCGGGACGCCGCCGAGCACTTCTGGCCCTGGTACTCGTACGCGCCCCGGATCAGGGCGGTGTGCAGAGCCTCGGGGTCCGCGCTGGGGTGCGCGACGACGAAGTCCTTGCCGCCGGTCTCGCCGACCAGGCGGGGGTAGCCCCGGTACCCGGCGACGTTCTGCCCGACGGTGCGCCACAGGTGCTGGAAGACGGTGGTGGAGCCGGTGAAGTGGATGCCGGCCAGGTCCGAGTCGGCGAGCACCACGTCGGACACCTCCTCCCCCCGTCCGGTGACCAGGTTGATCACGCCGGGTGGGAGCCCGGCCGCCTCGAACAGCCGCATGGTGAAGTGGGCGGCGAACTGCTGGGTGGGCGAGGGCTTCCAGACCACCGCGTTGCCGACCAGGGCCGGGGCCGACGGCAGGTTGCCGGCGATGGCGGTGAAGTTGAACGGGGTGACCGCGTAGACGAAGCCCTCAAGGGGCCGGTGGTCGAAGCGGTTCCACACTCCCGGAGAGGACCGTGGCTGCTCGGCCAGCAGGTGCCGGGCGAAGTGCACGTTGAACCGGAGGAAGTCGATCAGCTCACAGGCCGCGTCGATCTCGGCCTGCACCACCGTCTTGGACTGGCCGAGCATGGTGGCCGCGTTGAGGGTGTCCCGCCACGGCCCGGCGAGCAGATCGGCGGCGCGCAGGAAGACCGCTGCCCGCTCCTCGAAGGGCAACGCCCGCCAGCCGGGGGCGGCGTCCTTGGCCGCCTGGACGGCGAGCCGGGCGTCGTCGTGGGTGGCGTGCGCGGTGACGCCCAGCACATGGGCGCGCTGGTGTGGCGCGACGACGTCGATCCGCTCCCCGCCGGCCATCCGGGACGTGCCAGCGATGGTCATCGGCAGGTCGATCCGGTCACCCGCCAGTTCGGTCAACCGCCGCCGGAGCCGGTCGGCGTCGGCACTGCCCGGCTCGTAGCTGCGTACCGGCTCGTTGTACGGGTCGGGTACGTCGAACACAGCGTCCATCACGGCTCCTGATGCTCTCGGCGGCGGGGGAAACCGGTCCCGCAGACGTTCGGCCGGGTGGCCGGACGCCGGAAGCCGTGCGCGGGGTACAGCCGGTCACGGCGGCGGAACCTGCCGCGATTCTGTCACGCGGGGTGCCCCGGCCGGCGGGTCGCGGGGGCGCACCGGACCGGCCCGCCCGGTCGGGCCGCGAGGCCGTCCGCGCCGGTGCGCGTACGCTGAACAACCGGTTGACCACCCGGCCCACGGGGTCGTACCCGGGGGCCGGAGAACCGTCGAAGGGGAGACGATGAGCAACGATCCCGGCAGCGCCACCACGGAGCAGGCGTCGGCCGCCCCGGTGGCCGCCGACGGGACCGGCCCGTCCACCGACAGCGGCCCGACCCCCGGGGCCGAGGCCGCGACCCCCGGCCCGACGGGCGGAGCCGAGGCCGT